>CAMBEY010000042.1 GCA_945865705.1 Candidatus Sulfopaludibacter sp. SbA3 | reverse complement strand
CGCGAGAAGCGTTCGCGCTTCAACCTGCCGCCGGGCATCGAGCGCGAGAATCTGGTTGGACTCGGTTCGCCCGCCGCGCGCGCGCATAGTCCCACGGAGTCAGCCATCTTCTCCGCCGCGCTTGATCCCACGCTCACCTGGGATGTAGTCAGCTGGATACAGTCCATCGCCAAAGTGCCAGTGATTCTGAAAGGCATCATCAATCCGGCTGACGCCAAGCGCGCCGCCGAGCAGGGCGCGCATGCGATCCTCGTCTCCAATCACGGCGCGCGCAACCTGGACACTTCACCGGCCACGATTGAAGCGCTGCCGCACTGCATTGAAGCGGTGGATGGGAAAATCCCAGTGCTGATGGATGGTGGCGTGCGCCGCGGTACGGACATCGTGAAGGCGCTGGCCCTGGGCGCGAGCGCGGTGCTGATCGGCAGGCCCTATCTGTGGGCGCTCGGCCTGCAAGGAGCTGACGGCGTCCAGCGCGTCGTGAACATGCTGCGCACGGAGATGGCTGCGGCGATGGCGCTGTGCGGGACGACCAGCATTGACCAGATCGACAAGAAAGTGATTTGGCCGTATTGAGTCACAGAGCCGCGACTGTCAGGGAGCGGACACGTTCAACGGTCATCGACTGTTCGCGAACGTGTCCGCTCCCTGGCGGTCGCGGCTCTGTGACGGCTAGACGGAGAACGATGTACCGCAGCCGCAAGTACTCTTGGCGTTGGGGTTGTGGATCAGAAAGGTCTGCTGCATGAGGTCAGACTTGTAGTCGAGCGTCATGCCATTCAGAATCTCCAGGCTCTTGGGATCAACGAAGACCTTCGCGCCATCCAACTCGAAAATATTATCGGTGGACCGCTGGGTCTCATCAAATAGAATCGAGTAGCTCAGCCCAGAGCAGCCGCCCCCGAGCACACCGAGCCTCAGGCCCTTCAACTCGGGCTTGCTCTTAACCACCTGCACAATCCGCCTGGCAGCGCTGGGTGTTAGTTCAACCATATCTTCAACCTCTTTTTCCAGAACCAATTTCTCCATACCTAAGGTTATTTCATCGCGCCAACGCGCACCGGTTCCGGCGCTGGTGCGAGTTCTCGCAGGCTGGCCACGGCCTCCACTACGCGGCGCGCCACGTAGTCCACTTGCTCTTCTGTAGTAAAACGGCCGAGACCGAAGCGGATGGTGCAGAGCGCGTAGCGCTCATCCACGCCCAGCGCCTCAATCACGTGGCTGGCCCTGATGGCTCCGGACTTGAAGCCACTGCCTGACAGGCACGCCGATCCACTGGAGAGAGCAATGTCATCAAGGCTCATCAGGAGCGTCTCGGCATCCAGCCCCGCGAAGCTCATGCTCAAATTATTCGGCAGGCGGAGCGACTCATGCCCATTCACAATAACTTCTTGAGCGCCGGCCAGGATGGCGCGCTTCAGCCGGTCGCGCAACACGCTCAAGCGTTGGCCTTCCTCCGCCATCTCGAGTTGATTGATGCGGCAGGTCTCGCCCAGTCCCACAATGCCCGCGACGTTCAACGTGCCGCTGCGCACGCCGTTCTCCTGTCCGCCGCCATCGGCGATGCAGGTGATCAAGTCAGCCGGGCGCTCACCGCGAATGTAGATTGCGCCGACACCTTTGGGGCCATACATTTTGTGCGCGGTCAGCGAGAGCAGGTCGATGTTCATGGCAACGACGTCCACGGGAATCTTGCCTACAGCCTGCGCCGCGTCCGTGTGCAGCAAAATCCCGCGCGCACGAGTAATGCGACCGATCTCGGCAAGCGGCTCAATCGTGCCGACTTCGTTGCTGGCAGCGATCACGCTGACCAGCACCGTGCGCGGCGTGATGGCGCGCTCGACCGCGACCGGGTCCACCATGCCGAAACGGTCAACGGGAAGAACCGTAACCTCGAAGCCCTGCGGCTTTTGCTGAGCTTGGGCGCGCTTGCAGGATTCCAGAATCGCCTTGTGCTCGATGGCAGTGGTTATGATATGCCCGCCGCCCAAATTTCGGGCGAGTTGATTGAGGACAACTCCCTTGATTGCGAGGTTGTCTGATTCGGTTGCGCCGGAAGTGAAATAGACTTCGGCGGGCTTCGAGTTGATCAGGCTGGCCACCTGCTGTCGAGCACGTTCGATAGCCTCGCTGGCCTTCCAACCGAACGAGTGGCTGCGACTGGCGGGGTTGCCGAAGACCTCGGTGAAGTACGGCCTCATCGCCTCAAACACGCGCGGATCAACCGGCGTGGTGGCGTGATAATCCATGTAAATAGGTAACTGCATGGGGAAGCCTCTGTATTGATTCTAACACAGGGGGGATTTAGGGGAGTGGCCCGGGCATTTCTTGGGATGGTTTAACAGAGCCGCGACCGTTAGGGAGCGGCACGGCGATTGCCAGCGACTGCTGAATCGGTCCACTCCCTAACGGTCGCGGCTCTGCTAAACCTAGGTCAGCTTCCACCAAAGCAAATTGCGCCAACGGCGAAGATAATAGAAGCAGGCGGTAAGCATCAGGAACAGCACCGTAAACGGAAATGCTATCGCACGCAGAAGTATCGCCGCGCCGTGCCGCAGGTTCACGCCCCAGCGCGCACCGAGAAACGCCTTCAGTGTGTCGCGATTCTCCCAGCTCAACCAGAAAAAGTCGGCATTTTCATTGACGATAATAACCTTGGCAGGAATCAGCGCGAGCGCCAGCGTCCGCCACAGGGACATCACCGCTTCGCCCGTACACAGAATGACCAGTACGGTGTAGCCGTGGAGTCGAAACTTGCGTAGCAACCCAAGCTTGGCGCTGCGCCCCGAATAGTCACCGACAGAGTACACTTGCGCGAAAGCGGGCGAAGCTCGATCAGGCCAGCAGGTGGCCAAATGGTAGTGGGCATTCGGGTAGAGTCTCCGTAGGCTCCGGCAAGCGCGGTCGCTTATCTGCGGCGCGCCGCTTTCAATGATTAGGATGTCGCCCGATTGGGGAAACTTCTTGCCGAAGAAATACTTCATTCCTGCTCTCCATTCCCTAATATTCTCAGCTAGTAGAAGTCCGAGCAGGAGAGGAAGAATCCACAGCGCGGGCAGACCATTTTGCAGTGGGCGTTCGATAGCGCCGCCGAGCAGTTGGGGCAGAAATCGGCGGGCACGTCGGCAGTGTCTTTAGCGGACCGGCCCAAAGACGCTGTGGACTCAGGAGTCGCCGGGGACAACTCTGGCTTCTGGGGAAGAATGTAATGGTCCTGAATGGAGCAAGCCATGAAGAAATTATAGGCTATGTGCGGGTTTACCAAAACCAAAAATCCCGATTATTCTGGTTCCCGGCTTAGCGTGGGCCGCCGTTCGCTGCGCGGCCCGACGAAGGTGCCGTCGTCCTTGCGCTCCAGGGCAACTTCCTGCATGGTGGGATTGAACGTCAGAGCGCGGTTCAACTCGAGAGTTAATTCGCTGCCTGGCGGCAAGTCGGCATTCTTACCCCGCTTGAATATCCGCGCAATCACCGCCGCTGCAACAGCCGCGCCAGCGCCAATCGCAGCACCCTGCCCACCGCCCACATTTGCTCCGATGATGGTCCCCATGGTGGCGGCGGAGGCGATACTGCGAACCTTGACGCTATCCTTCCCTGATCCCTGGATAGTGCCTTCTCCGCCCAGTACTTCAGTGTTCTCGCCGGCCTTGCCGCCGGTGATGGCCGCCGAAAGAGGTAGCACGTCGCCAGCTGGTGTGGTGATTTTTTCCGGCCGCAGTTGAATCTCCGCCTTGCCCGAAACACGCCCCGGCGCTTGCACACGAACAACCGTACCTTCGACTAGACAGCCATGTGGGAGAGCCTGCGTGTCCTCCACGAACACCGGCATCACCAGCCGCGCTTTGAATGGATCGCCCGACTGTGCATCCTGAGTGTTTAGATGGGTTTCCAGAACCACTTCGAGCACTGTCCCGGCAGGCATCGTAATCACCTGCGCGCGGGCCGGTTGGTCAGAAGCCCAGACCAAGGCGCTTACCACTGCCACCATCCATAGACGCTTTGTCATCATTGGCTGCCTCCCTGACGCAGGACGGAATTGCATGTTCATACATATCATAATGCGCGAATCATGGCTACGGTTGCCTTAACTATAGCAAAAACCACGGGCAACCCCCAGCGCCATCCCAAAAACCAGACTGAGGCAGATGCCAGCGCCTTGCCCCACCCGTGCTTTGTTAGCCACATCAACCGCGTTTCTTGGATTGGGCTTTTTCTCCGATTCGCCGAAAATCCTGAATCCGCCGCTCCCGCATTTGCTAGAATAGCTATTCACCAGCCCCGGACCAGTTGGAGTCATTACCCATGGCAAACGTTACGACGAAGATTGAAGAAATTCTCGGTGTCGACGGCGCCGCGCTGCTCACGCACCAGTGCAAGACCATTTCAAAGGACATGCTGCATCTGCCCGGTCCAGACTTCATCGACCGCGTGATGGTGGGCACGGACCGCCCCGTAGCGACGCTGCGCAATTTAGGGTCTTTGTTCAATCACGGACGCTTGAACGGGACCGGATACCTATCGATCCTGCCGGTCGATCAGGGTATCGAGCATTCCGCCGGAGCATCGTTTGCGCCCAATCCCATCTACTTCGATCCAGAAAATATCGTACGCCTGGCGATTGAAGGTGGATGCAATGCGGTGGCCACCACGCTCGGCGTGCTGGGCTCGGTCGCGCGCAAGTACGCGCACAGGATTCCGTTTATCCTGAAGTACAATCACAACGAGTTCATCTCCTACCCCAACGCCTTCGACCAGATCAAGTTCGCCTCCGTCGATCAGGCGTTTGATCAGGGCTGCGTGGGCGTGGGCGCTACGATCTATTTTGGCTCAGAGGAGTCCAAGCGCCAGATACAAGAGGTTACCGAGACCTTTGCTTATGCGCATGAATTGGGCATGTTCACGGTGCTATGGTGCTACCTGCGCAACCCCGCATTCAAGACAAAGGAAAAGGACTACCACGTTGCCGCTGACCTGACTGGACAGGCCAACCATCTCGGCGTTACCATTCAGGCCGACATCATCAAACAGAAGTTGCCGGAGAACAACGGCGGATATACCGCGGTGGCGAACTTTGGCAAGACCCACAAGAAAGTCTATTCCGAGTTAAGTTCGGATCATCCAATCGACCTGACACGCTATCAGGTGGCCAACTGCTACATGGGCCGCTCCGGGCTGATTAACTCCGGCGGAGCCTCGGGCGACAACGACATTCAGGACGCTGTGCGGACCGCCGTCATCAACAAGCGCGCCGGCGGGACCGGGCTGATCTCCGGCCGCAAAGCGTTCCAAAAACCGATGAAGGACGGCGTGCAGATTCTCAACGCCATTCAGGATGTGTACCTCGACAAGGGTGTGACCATCGCGTAGTTGGGCACGAGTCTTGCGCTGTGCTAAAATGACCGTGGTGTGATGACCACGGCCAAACACGTTCTACCAGACGAGTTACTCGTCGCACCTCCACCTTCACGACTAGAAGACCTACTCGAATTTTCAAATTTACCCCTACCGGACAAAGTCTTTCTTTCTGCTTGCGGGATCAGGTGGGCTTCACAATTGTCAGCATCAACTAGGGAAATCCCTCCAACTTCTCTGCGGCCCAATCGTATTCTCGTCAGCGTCGTGTCGACGTCGAACCGCATCTGGTTACTTTCAGCGAGTCTCGTCAGCATCCTCGCTGCTTTGACTTTCACCACTCCTACACAGCCAAATGGCAGTCCGCAGTCTTCCGCAGAACATCAGCATCTTCAGATCAGGGCTCAAGCTCCTTTGCATCTCAAATTAGTCCAAACGCCTTTGAATATTCCAATCAGGCTAAAGGTTGTTGGGCCTCTGGAGCCACTACCACTGCCCGGAATAATTCCGACCAATTCAACCGATGATCTAATCCAAGTTGGACTTCTTGAGCTCCCAACAATTGAAGTTGATCCCCGAACTCAAGTGAAACCTGAACCACTGAAAGTGGTACCCAGGATCACTGGAGTTGAAGTCGACAAGGATGGACGTAGCAACTACTTCCGTGGCGGATCCGACGGTACTTCAGGTGGAATTGACTATTCATTTCGTATGGTCGAGAACAGCCGCACTGGCGCAGATAAATGAAGAATTTGCCAACCCAAGCAAGCGAACATGGAATTAGTCTAACGACCGAGCGCGACGCGTTTCGCCGTGAGATCGAGCAGTGGCAGATGGGACCGCTGTGGGAAATTTATCGCGCGGTGCTGACGCGTGAGCCGCGCCTGCGCGAGATTCCGTACATGTGGCGCTGGGAGGTCGTCCGCCCGCGCCTTCTGCGCGCTGGTGAGCTGATCACTGCGCTCGAAGCCGAGCGGCGCGTACTGATGTTTCTGAATCCCAAGAATCCAGCGCGTATCGGCGCAACCGCCACTCTCTATGCTGCGGCGCAACTCATCCTGCCGGGCGAGACGGCGCGCGCGCACCGGCACTCGCCCGCCGCGCTGCGGTTTCTCATCGAGGGGCGCGGGGCATACACGTCGGTCGAAGGCGAGAAAATTTTCATGGAGCCAGGAGACCTGATCCTGACACCGTCAGGGCAGTGGCACGATCACGGCAACGAGGGCAACGATCCTGTGATGTGGCTCGATGGGTTAGATATTCCCTTCACGGCATTTCTGAACAGCATGTTTCTGGAGGACGGCGCGGAATTGCATCAAGCCGTAACGCTGCCTGCCACCCACTCGGAGACACTCTACGGTCGCGCCTTGTTCCCCGCCGACGGTTCCGCCGGTTCGCGGCTTTCGCAACCGGGAGCAGCGTCGCCCGTGCTGGCGTATCGCTGGGGCGCGGCGCGTGAAGCGCTGGAGTTGATGCGGAGGAGTCAGCCGTCTGATCCCTTCGACGGCCATCTGCTGCGCTATGCCAATCCCGCCACGGGAGGCGAAGCGCTGCCCACCATGGGCTGCCGCATTCAGTTGCTCCCCAAGGGACTGCACACGCGCGCGCACCGGCACACCATCAGCACGGTATACCATGTGGCGGAGGGCAGCGGCTGGTCGGTCATCAACGGCGTGCGCTTTGACTGGCAGAAGGGCGACACTTTCGCCGTGCCAACGTGGTGCTGGCATGAGCACGCGGCGGAGACCGCTGACGCCGTGCTGTTTTCCATAACCGATGAACCCATCCTGAGGCCCTTCGGGCAGATTCGTTGGCAGGATTACACCGAAGCTGAACATCAATCTGTCCAGTCCTCTTTCAACGAATCCGCGACCTAATCCGAGCCGCGACAGTAATGGAGCGGCAACGATTGGGATCGACAGGAAATGGCTGGGGGTGAAAATCCCACGTTAGCAGCAAGCGGGGTTGAACCATATTACCGAATCACGATCGTTGAATTTTGTAGCCGCTCCATCGCGGCTCGGATGGGTATACAGAAAATCACATGGCCGCTGGTATCTATCTCAGCATTCCGTTCTGCCGGCAGAAGTGTACCTACTGCAACTTCGCCTCGGAGGCACGCGCCTTCTCTGCGCTGCCGTCCTACCTCTCTGCACTGAGCAAAGAAATAGCGCAGAGCTCCGCTCGCTGGGAGCAGGCCGGGCTTCCGGGTTATGAAGGCGCTCCAGCTGACAGCATTTTTATGGGCGGCGGCACACCGGGACTTCTGAATGGTGGTCAGCTACGGAATCTGATTCTGTCCATCTCGGCGCGATTCTCCCTGGAGCCGGATGCTGAAATCACCATCGAGGCCAGCCCGGAGAACATAGGGTCCGAAGGAGGCGCCGAACGGGCCGCTGAGTGGGCCGCGGCGGGAGTGAATCGCGTCAGCATGGGCGTGCAGTCAATGGTTGAGCGCGAGTTGCGCGCCGTCGGTCGCCAGCATACTGCCGCCACGGTGGCCGAGGCCTGCAACCATCTGCGGCAGGCGGGAATCTCCAACATCAGCATCGACCTCATCGCCGGACTCCCGCACCAGACCGCAGAAAGTTGGCAGGAGTCACTGGATGCCGCGTTGGCCTTAGGCGTCCCGCACCTCTCCGTGTATATGTTGGAAGTGGACGAGAACAGTCGCTTAGGTGGCGAGCTGCTGCGCGCTGGTCCTCGCTACGGCGCCGGCGCTGTCCCGCCGGAAGAAGCGATCGTCGAGTTCTATTTTCATGCGATGGCGCGACTAAATAGCAATGGATACGAGCACTATGAAATATCCAACTTTGCCCAGCCAGGACGGGCCTCGCGGCATAATGAAAAGTATTGGACGGCGGCTCCCTACTTCGGATTCGGCGTGGATGCCCACTCCTACGATGGCCGCCACCGCTGGGCCAACACCGATTCCATTGATAGCTATCTGCAAGGCATCGAGAGCATCACGTCCATCTTTGATGAGCCCCGCGCCTTGAGCGACACGGAACGTCGTGAAGAAAGATTTTTTCTCGGCTTGCGCCGCCGCGAGGGGATTCATCTTGACCATCGGGATGTAGAAAATGCGGAGATGGTAGCACAGATCAATAGCTGTATTGCATCCGGTTGGATTGAGCGTACTGGGGGAAAAATCCGCCTCACCAATCACGGCGTAATTTTCTCAAACGAAGTTTTTGCGGGATTTCTGGGTATTGCTTGAGGGGTGGATAGCAGAACAGAAAACCTGGAACTAGAAATATGGCACAGGAGGAAAGTGCGTGTACCTTAGTTCTCGCGGACAAACTCATAGCGTTCGATAGTGGCGGCAATCCCCACTTGTGAGGTGCTTCCGTTGCCATTCTGGTCGACACGCACAACCTTACCGATACACTTGATGCGCACCGGGCTCCCCTTGGTTAGCGGTTCGGGAAGAGTCATGAGAAACTCGACGGAGGTTCCAACACTCATCGGCGACTGGAAATCAAAGTAGATCCCGCTTGAGCTTACATCTCGTGTCTGCACCGTCTGCGAGCCGTTCTTGGCACTCTCCGGTCGGATGGAGACTGGCGGTTGCATCGGGAACCGACGGGCTCGGCGTTTGTCAGTGGCGTTCATGCAAGACCTCTTTACCTGCTGTAATAAATTCTACTGCTACTTACACTTTCGATTCTCCGCTACACATGGTCCTCGCGCAATAGTCCGCTGGTCCTATTATGAGTAGGAGGTAACTAGTACTAATATCAGCTTGGAATCCCTCGCCTCCATCCACGAAACCTTCAGCAAATCATCAACTTATCACTGCTAGAGTTTGTCATGTATTCATCTGCTGGTCCAGTTTTCTTCTAATTGCCGCGCTGCTCATGCTGCGGGCAGATAGGACGATAGGCGCAGTTGCGGCAAGTCATGAAACCGGGCTGGGCAGGAAACGAACCGGCGGAAATGCGCTGATGTGCATCCCTGAATTCATCCTCCAGTGTGCTCAACTCATCCGCGCTACGTGAGGTGTGGAGAATCTCCTGTCCGGTCAAGTTGCACAGGGCGATGGCCTCCGGCTTGACGCCCAGCACCTTGCGGCAGGCTTCGGCATAGAGCGTCAACTGACGCATCTCATCGGTTTCCTTCTGCGTCTTCGGCCGCCCGGTCTTGAACTCCAGCAACTCCACTTTTCCTGCTTCATTGCGCTGCACCTGATCGATTCTGCCGGTAACGCGGCAGCCTCCGAACTGCATCTCGAAAGGCTTTTCCTGGTGCAGCAGTTTGATCTTCCGCTCTTTCCAGGCATCACGGAGTTGCTTAAGTTGCGCCAACCCCTGCTCGCGATACTTGGCCTCCTGCACCGAATCGTCCATCGATACTTTGGCCCAATGCTGATTCAGAATCGCTTCGACTTCGAGGTCGGATAAGTCCTTGCGCATTTCGCAGACGAGACGAACCACTTCGCGCGCCGCGGCATGCATCACCGTTCCGAACAGCAGCGCGGGCGCGGCGGGAACGGGAATTTGCAGAACATAGCCAAAGTAATATCTTAAGGGGCAATCCAGGTAGCTTTCTAACTGCGAGATACTCAGCGACACCGGGCGGGCGGCATCCTCGCGCCGTGGGACCAGGCCAAGCGGCAACAATTGCGTGGCATCATTCACACGATCCAATGCGGCCTGTAGAACGGGAGATACAATGGGCCGCGTCCAAACCAGATCGGAAGGCGGCACGTCCTGTAAGTCATCCACAAAAGGCGATGGCCGGGTGGACTCATTCGACACGGTTACCAACGTCAGGGACTCGCGGGCCCGTGTGAGTGCGACATAGAACAGCCTCCGCTCCTCTTCAAGATGATAGTCCCCCGTAGGCAGCGCCCCTTTCCACAGCTCCTCCGGAAGAGCGATCAATGGCTTGCGATTCGCTGCGGGAAATGATCGACGCACCAACCTCCAGGCGAATACATGATCGAACTCCAGCCCTTTGGAGGCATGGATGGTCATCATCTGCACGCGGCCAAGGGGATACTCGCTCTCTGGTTCCTCCTGTGGGTCCTCAAAGTCCCCGCTGCCGGGTGCGGACGAATCACGGAACATCTCCGCCTGTTCTCTGGCGGGCATGGGCAGCGCACTCTTGCCGCTCACAGTGACGCGGCTGAATTCCCCTTCCTCATCATCTGGAAGGTTGATTTTGCCGCCCGCCTCTTCAAAGTAGCCAAAGTATTCTAGAAACTCATCCAGCAATCCGCTCTCGCACTTCTCCTCATTCCAAGTTTCCAGAAAATCTTTGAACACCTTGAGCGGCGCACGCTCAATCGCCGTCCGCGGCAGACCGAGATCATCGGTGAGCAGAGGAAACCACGCCGCCACGCGCACATCTGCCGCGCGCTGGCGGCAGCGCAGGAGAAACTTTGTAAAATCGTCGCAGCCCGCCCATTCCGCTTTTGACGCCGCCTGTGAAAGACTTATCCGCTCACGGCTGGCGCGCTTGCAGCACTCCGCGAACACCTCGTCCGGCATATCCCAGCGCGAACTGCGAGCGAATGATCGCAGCACTCGCGCCATGCTAACACTGTCGCGCGAATCGCCGATGACGCGCAGAAACGCGATCAAGTCACGTACCACGGGCAGATCGTTGATTGCCAACCCACGAATCGCAAACGGAATCCTCCGCTCACGCAATGCATTGACCAGCAACTGGCGGTGCGAGTGCGCGCGATACAGCACGGCAAAGCTGGAATAGTCGATGACCTTGTCTCCGCCAGCAGAATGGGCCTGCGCCTCCGTGACGCAGCGCGCGATCTCATCCGCCGTGTGACGAGCCTGCGCGTGCTCGTCGGCAAACTCCCACACTTCCACACGCGGTCCGACAGGCCTGTTGGCAATGAGTTTTTTGTCTGGCAGATAGCGGTTCTTATTGCGAGAGATTGCTCTGCCCGCCACGGAAAGAATTTTGTCGCTGGAGCGGTAGTTGCGATCCAACACGACGCGCGCGTGCCCGGCGAACTCCTCGCGAAACTGATCGAAGCTGGCGAAACTCGCCCCGCGAAACCGGTAGATTGCCTGATCATCATCGCCCACCACAGTAATGTTGCGCGACTCACCCGCCAGTCGCCGCAGCAGTTCGAACTGCGCCGTGTTGGTGTCCTGGAATTCGTCCACCAAAATGAAGCGGAACTCCGCTCGCAGGCGCGCGAGCAACTCGGGCAAGTCATCGAGCAGGCGCACGGCGCGTGAGATCATCGCGCCATAACTCAGGTAGTTCTGTTGCTCCTGCATCTCCTCCAGCAATTGGTAGACGCGCGCCACCTCACGCTGGCGCTTGAGTTCGGCCTCGAACTCCGCCACCGGATCAATCGCCTTCTTCGGCTTGCGTTTCTTGCTTCCAATCGCTTCTGGCTCTGATAGTAAGGGAGGCGGACCCGCCGCTGCCAAGCGGTGAACATAGTCATTGTAATCGCCCGGCGAAACAAGGTTGTCGTGGCAGCGCGATGCAAAATCCACCAAGTCACTCAGGAACTGCCCAGGGTTGGATACTTTGAAGTAATGATCGAGATCCAGCTTATCGAGATTGCGGCGCAGAAATATCCACTGATCAATCTTGTCGAGCGGACGACTCTCAGTTTCGCTGGCGATCAGATCATTGCAAAAAGAATGGAAAGTGGAGAATCGCGCCCCGGCCGCGGCTGACCCGAAGCGCTCGGCAGCGCGCTGGCGCATCTCCGATGCGGCTTTGCGCGAGAACGTCAGCGCCAGTATGTTCTCCGGCTTGAGGCCCTTGACCTCACTTAGAAGATGTCCGACACGCTCAATCAGGACACGCGTCTTACCCGTGCCCGCGCCGGCCACAATCAGCAATGGTCCTTCGCCGTATTCCACGGCCCGCCGCTGCTCGGCATTTAGTTTGATATTCGGCATGGGTCACCAATAATTGTACCGGGCGGAAGACAGTTTTCGCGGCTAATTCCCGCTATATAATTCGAGAAGGTAAGCCCGCGGCCGGCAGGCCGCAACGGGATCAATATCTGGATTGCCGTGGGGGCATGCCGAATTCCGACCACGGAGCAAGATGCCCTCGCTGTGCCGGAATCATTACTGGGAAGGTGAGGATAAACCATCGGGAGATCGTGCTATGATCGGCGGCATGGGTGCTGACCGCTTCAACGTGCCGCTCTACCGCCCTTTCGAAAAACTCATCTCCATCACGGTGCGCGGCAAGCCGATGCAGGTTCCTGAGAACCAGATTCTTCTCCGCGCGTTCCAGTATCTCTGTCCCGAGACCATCCCCTTTGGCCGCTACTGCTGGAATGAAGAGTGCCAGTATTGCCGAGTGGTGATCCGCAAGGCGGGCAGCGACAAACTTTCGCAAGCGCTCTCCTGCAAGCTGATGGCAGAGGAAGGTTTGGAAATCATGGAGCTCGCCCCCGAGCTGCAATGGAACTTGAGCCAGTTGTTTCAGGAAAACGCTCCACACCCCATGCCTACGGACGAATAGCCAATCCGTCCACAAGCGACCCCTGTCTTTGCGAACCAGATTCCCAAGCGAATGCCGGGAAACTCTGCATGGTGGAGAACCCTGCTCGTCGATACAGATTCATGGCGCCGCCGTTGGCGTCGGTGGCGGTCAGGGTTACGGCCTGGAAGCCACGGGCGGCCAGCACGTCCAGCGCCCGCTGCAACAGACCGTACCCCACTCCAGCCCCCTGCCGTTCTGGGGAAACGCACAACTGGGTGATGTGCGCCACTCCCGGACTGACCACGCTGGTAAGTAACATTCCACACGGCTGGCCATCAAGATGCGCGATGGGAGTCACTTCAGTATCGTGCCCGCCGCCTCGATACGCCAGCAGCGACGCGGGCGGGTAAAACTCCCCGCAGCCGGGATAGTGAATGATGTTGTCGAGAAAGCGCAATGCACCAGCCTGCGTCCGGTATTGGTCGCTGACCTCGCAGTCCACGTGCCCTGCATAGGAACGCGTAATAAGATTCGCTGAATCGAGAAATTTCCCAGCCTCCCACTCGGCAATCACTACCCCGAGAGGCAAATGTGTGGCAGGGGTTGAGGACACCGAAGACAGCTTCAGCTTCAAAAAGCTGCGTCCATAGCAGGTGTATCCGCGCCCTGCGAACAGAGCGCGCACGGCGGGCGTATCGACGTGCAGCAACTGCGCCTCGATGCGTCGCACGCCGGGAGTGGCCTCTAAAGTCTCCAGCGTGTGCGTGAGCAGGAGACTGTAGATGGCGTCATTGCGCCAGTCAGGACAGACAAACACATCGCCGACCAACCCCTTGCCCGCTTCGCAAACGTAGAATGTGAAGCCAACGGCGCGACCGTTGCTCATCGCCGCGTAACCGGTCAGCGCACGCCCATCCAGGAAGCGCCGTATCATGCCGACGGTCGCCGTATAGTCCCACAGAAGGTTGTCCTGCCAGGCGTGAGCCTCATCCGCCAGCAGCGACTCCATCGCTTCGGGGCGCAAATTGCGCAGATCAACTATTTCAACGGAATTTTCCATAACAGACATCAGGGTCGGGGAGCAACGAGTCGAAGCTTTCCGGTATAGACGGCCATGCCCACCGCGGCGTCCATACCCATCTGCTCAAGCGCATCGACCTCCTGC
>CAMBEY010000041.1 GCA_945865705.1 Candidatus Sulfopaludibacter sp. SbA3 | reverse complement strand
TTTCTGAATCGCAAGGTTTTTGTTATAAGATGAAACATTCTGATCGGCTTGCTCTCTCGAATCGCAAGCTATACGGTCGGAATGAATTCTGACAGACAACAGGAGACGGATCATGACGAATTTGGTTGTGTCGATGCTTCGCTTTTCCGCTGCATTCACGTTGTATGGAGTGGAGCAGTTGGAGAATTCGCTTAAAGTTGCCGAAGGTGGCGACCAGGCCAACAAGGCGATCGAGGGGTTTGAAAAAACCCTAAACTCCGTTACGGAAGTTCTGGTCCGTGACATGGACGCGAAGAAGAAGGAAACGCTGCAATCAGTCGCCAAGGCCTCTGAGTATATGATCCACCGGACCATGGAAGGTGCCGAGATTCTCGATCCTCGCGAAATCGTCAAAGTCTCCACCGACCTGCTCCAAAAGACCTCAGACGTAACCGCCAAGTGGGTCGGCAAAGCCGCCTCCGCAATGGAGAAAGCCACTGAGAGCGCAAGTGACTCGGCCATGGCGGAACCACAAACAGTACCGACACAATAGTTTTTTTTACCCTCTTCCGTACATCCGCAGAAAGGCCCCGCCGTGAACGCAACTCCCGCGGCGCGCCCGCCGTCATTCATTCGGCGAGCGTTGCGCTCGTCGCACTCTCCGCTTCCGACTGCCCATTGGGCGCGCTACGGACTGGTTTCTCGCACTGCATGGAGTCCGTTCTCCGCGCCGTCTCGTTATGAATCGCGTTCCCGCGCCGAGCGTTTCCGTCTGGCGCTCGAAGAGACGGGCGGTTTGTTCGAAGTTTTTGCGCGCTTCCTCTCCGGCCGCGCCGATCTGCTTTCCTCCACCTATCTCACTCAATTGCGGACGGTGCGCTCCAGCCGTAAACCGCAATGCCCTCCGGAGTCGCTCAGCGAACTGAGCGGTCGCGTTTCAGAGACGGCGCTGATTGGCTTTTCACCTGCCGCTGAAATCTACTCGGGAATGTTCGGGGATCGCGCCGTGATCATCGAGATTTACCCGCCTGCTTCAAATAAAGATGCAAAAAAATCAACACTCGCCGGATGGCCAAGTTTCAAGCGGCAGATCCGACAGCTCCGCAACACTCCGGAACACGCAGTCGCCCAGGAGGACATCCTCGAGCAATTCCGGGAATGGTTGGATTGGCAGCACGACATCGAGCGGAAGCGCGTCATCCTAAAAAATCTTGCTGGAATTCCTTTTGCCACCACTACACGATTTCCGAAACTGATCGACGAGTTGCAATCGGAACGGTGCCTCGTGTATGAGAAGCAGGATGGTGAGCGGTTATCAGAACGCTTACAGACTGGTGCGACCGGTGCGGAGGGCACGGCCGCGCTGGACCTCTGGACCGAAAGCCTGCTCGAACAGGCCCTGTTGCTCTCGCTCGTGGATTCCGAGGCTCGACCTGAAAACTATCTGGTGCTTCCCGACGGCACCATCGGGTTCCGTTCGGTTCCCTGCTTCGTCACCATTCCTGTTGAGTGGCACGCGGAGATGGTGCAGTACACCGCGTCGGCCACCGCTGGCAATTCGCAGCGCGCCATCCAGATGCTCTCACGCATCTGCGCGCCCGAGAGCGCCTATGACGCCGAGCAGCGGTTGCTCGAACGCCTTTCCGCGTTGCAGCCGGAGCTGAAAATTCAGCAGTCCATTCCCGCGTCGGTCGTCACTATTGAAAATTACTGGCGCTCGCTCCAGGCGGCCGCGGTGGATTCTCCGCTGTTCCTGCACCTCTATCACCGCAATCTGGCTATCATTGGACAATCTGCGGCGGTGGACGCCAACCAGGCCCAACCCGCAGACGACACCGTCGCGGGAGGCCTTTGGCCGGTGCTTGGCCGCCTGCTGCAATATCGCGTGGGTGAGCTGGTCTCCAGCGAAAAAGGAATTGAGTGGTTGTATAGTTCTGCTTTGCTCATGATGTCGGCCACCCGCCAGGTGGCGGTTACACTGGAACAACTTCGTGATGATGATGTAGCCCTTCTAGTGGAAGGGCCTGAAGACGATATACGGGAGGATTTTCGGACTCGGCGCGTCGCCTCCGCCATACGCTCCGCACTGGCCCTCGGCCTATTGTTGGTTTCGGCCGAAGTTGCACGCCAGACCAGCGGCGCGTTGTCTGCGGCGGCCACTTCGGCGGCTGCGGTTTCCGCAGTGGCGCTGTGCGCTGTGATTGCCCGAATCAAATAATTCATGTCATTGACCATGCCCACACGGCGTAGCTCGGCCACCGTGGCCTGCGACGCTGGATTGATCTACGACGTGCTCACCGATTACGAGAGCTACGCCGAATGGCTGCCCCTGGTGGTGCAGTCGAAGACGCTGGCGCGCGAAGGCGACCTGGCCATCGCCGAGTTCGAGCTGGCCACGCGGCAAAAGGACAAGTTCGACTTCGAGTGCATCCATACTCGCAACAAGATGGTCCTGTGGCGCACGCTTGGCGGACGGCTCCCCATCGCACAGGCCGAGTGGACCATCACCGGCTCCGGCAACTCGTGCGAAGTTACGCTGGCCGTTACTGGTCGCTTTCACTGGGGGCAATTCCTGCCCGGCGTGAGCGGCTTCTTGAATCCCAAGCAGTGCATCAAAGCCTTGCAAAGTCAGCTTTCCACTTTCATGCCCGAAACTTCCACGCCGGACATCGCCATCCGCAATGAAGCCGGTGAACGCATTCTGGAACTGGCTGAGACCGAAGATGGCATCATCTGCTGGATTCGCGGCAAAAAGTATATTCTTCAACCTGAGCCTGAAGCTCGTTCGGGAGGAGCCTCGCAATGATCAAAGCCGTCATCAACGTCCCCGCCCCACGCGCCGCCGTCTTTCAGGTGCTCAGCGATTTCCCGCGCTACAAGGAATGGGTGCCGGGCTGCGAGGCCTGCTCCGTGAACTCGCAGAGCGGCAGCACCACCGAGACCACCATCACCATCAACTCCATGAAACGCATTGAGCTGGGCTTGCGCTTTGACGCCCAGCCGGACACGGCTCTGGCCTTCAAGATGATCAAGGGCAAGGACCTCAAAGCCTATTCGGGAACTTATCGCCTGATGGACGCCGCCGACGGCATGGGCACCGTGGTCATCGCCGAGCTGGAGATTGACGTGGGCATGATGGCGCCCCGGTTCATGGTCGATAAGATCACCCGCAAGATGATGGATGACACCGGCGTGGCTATCCGCGCGCACATCCAAAAGATGGGCATCCAGGCCGCCCCCGTCGCCAAGCCCGCCGCCGCGCCCACGCGCCGCCATCGCGCGCGCCGCCTGCTGCGCGTAACCAAAACCAGCGCCGGCTACAGCGTCTGGCTGATGGGCGAAACCCACGAAGTGAAAAGCGCCAACTGATAGGGCTTCCGGCTTCCTCAACGCAGAATGGTGCTATGGCCTCGACGGATCAACGGTTGCCGCTGACCATCCTTTGTGGCAAGGGCGGCGTGGGCAAGACTACTTTGTCTCTGGCGCTGGCGCTGCGGGCTGCGCTG
The DNA here is from genome assembly GCA_945865705.1 of Candidatus Sulfopaludibacter sp. SbA3. GTDB lineage: Bacteria > Acidobacteriota > Terriglobia > 2-12-FULL-54-10 > 2-12-FULL-54-10 > SHUM01. Next base: position 10,968 of record CAMBEY010000041.1, on the reverse strand, counting down.
CGCGGCGAGAATGCGTTGGTGGTTACTTCGCACCCGCTGCAAGAGTTGGCCGTTTCCATCTCGCTGGCTGGCCTGAAGGAGCGCTTCCCGCAGGCCATCGCGCATCTGTTCGTCCTGCACATTGACCCCCGCGAAATTTTATCCAACACGGTTCGCCAGCATATCCCCTCGGATTTTCTGGCGGAGGCGGTGGTCAGCAGTCGTATCTATCAGAGCCTGATTGAAGTCGCGCCGGGCCTGAAGGAGTTGGCGTTTCTTGGACGCCTGTGGAACCTCGCGCAGCAGCGCGCGCCGGAGACCAATGAACGCAAGTTCTCGCTGCTCATCTGGGACGCGCCCGCCACCGGGCACTTCCTGCAAACTCTGCAAGTCTCAAAGAATTTCGAGACCTATCTTTCTGGTCCGTTCGCTGAACTTGGCGGTTCGCTACGCGATTTTTTTGCGAGCCCTGACAATTTCGCTCTCATTCCTATCACTACGCTCGAAGAGATGGCTGTCGAGGAAACTCTTGATTTGGTCCGCGCGCTCGGCAATGAACTGGGCATCCAGCCGCGCCGCGTGATCTGCAATTTGGCCTCACCGCTACTGGCCACAGGGGATTCCGCTGCGCCGCACGGCATTTCCACTTTGGCCAGCGTGGCTGCTGCGGATATCAGCCTCCAATTCATCCTCAGCCGTCAGCGCGTGGAGCAATCTCTCTTCGAGCGCCTCCGCTCCACCATTCGCGCTGATTACCACATCGTCACGCGACACGCCGCGCGGCAAACGGATCTCGATCTTCTGCTGGCCATCGCCGAGGAAATGGAGGGCCTGCCGGGAAATTAAACGGCACCGCAATCTCCATGCGCATACACATCTTTGTCGGAACAGGGGGAGTGGGCAAGACGTCGGTAACGGCGGCCAGCGCGTTGTCCGCAGCGTTGCAGGGAGAGCGCGCACTCGTGCTCACCATTGATCCGGCACGCCGCCTGCGCACAGCATTAGGTCTCGATGCGATCAACGATGCATCCTCAGCGGATGCCGCCCGCCTCCAACAACAAGTCTCGCTTGATTCCATTTCCAGCGGCGGCACCCGCGGCGAACTCCATGCGGTGATGCTGGACGTGGCCTCCAGCCTGAACCGCGCGGTGCGGCTGCACGCATCGCCGAAGCAGGCCGAAGAGATTCTCGCGCATCCCATCTATCAGGTGCTGTTGCGTTCGCTCGCCGGCATGCAGGAATTGATGGCAGTTGAACGGTTGGACCAGGCCATCGCGGAGGGCTTCGAGTCGGTGTACGTCGACACCGCGCCCTCCCGCCACGCGCTGGAGTTCGTGGACAAGCCGGAGTTCTTCGCGCAACTGGTTTCCTTTCCCATTGTTCGCTTAGTCGGCAAGACCTATCGCTGGTGGGAAAAATCCGGCATCGGCAGGTTCAGCCGGGGAACTTTCGAGCTTTACACGCGCGTGGAAGACATGCTCGGCTCCCACCTCACTCGCCAAGTGCTCGACTTCTTTTCGATTTTCAGGGGAATCGCCGAGGGCTACGCGCATCGCGCGCGCCACACCGCGGAGCTGCTGCGTGATCCCGCCATCACCAGCTTCACCGTGGTTACTAATCCACTGAAAGCGGTGCGCGACGCCGACTTTTTTTTGAAAGAACTGGAGCGGAGGCGCTTCCATGTCTCATCGCTGGTGATGAATCGAGTTTGGCCACGCCTGGAGAACATGTCTCGTATTAATGATTCGCTGACGACCGCCACCGCAGCGGGCATGGACGACGCGACGCGCGAGGCCCTGCGAGGCACCATCGCCTGGTATGATGCGGTCAGTCGTTCTCACCAAACTGTTTGGAATCACGTGCACTCCAGTTATTCCCAGCGCATCCCGCATCTCGTCCAGGTACCCGAGCTTCCGGAAGACATCGCTGGCCTTCCCGCGCTCCAGCACATCGCACAGCATATGAAGGCATAGCACCCTGCCTTCGTCGTCTGAATTATCAACTCAAAGCGAACGCGAGAGCGTGTAGCCAGCCCAAGCCAAGGCGATGCCGCCGATGTTGGAGATGCCGATGTTCAGCGCGGCCCAGACCCACTGGCCATCCCGAAACATCGTCAGGGTTTGCACGGAGTATGCGGAGAATGTAGTGAAGCCGCCGAGAAATCCTGTCATCAGCGCGATACGCAATACAGTGTCGGCTTGAGATTGCGGAGCATCGGATCGACCGGCGAGAAAGTGGAAGAGGAAGCCCGCGGCAAAGCAGCCGATCAAGTTCACCAACAGCGTGCCCCACGGAATGTAACCACTGACTCGCTCATCGACTCGCTCATCGATCCAGGCGGAAAGAAAGTAGCGAAGCAGTACGCCGATGACGCCCGCGAAGGCGATGGATAGAATGGTGGACATGCGCGAAGCTATTCTAGCGCATTTTTTCCCGACGACAGAGCCGCAACCGTGAGAGAGTGGACCGGCTCGCGCAGGCACAATTCGCGGTATCGCGTACCGGAATCAATGCGAGCGTTGCGGTCAGACGACCCGGGCCGCTCGCTTACGCGCGGGAGTCTGTTCCCGCTTCAATTGGCAGTGAGTTCGCTACTGAGCAGTAAGTTCCTTGATGCGATCTTCCATGCTGGCGGGCTCGCTGGTAGATAGTTCGTAAACAGCCAGCTCGCCCTGACGCGCGGCGTAGAACTTGTCGCCCATGCGGCTGAATAAAAGAGTCTCCTGAACGTTGTTTTCTCCGAATGTGACTTTCACGCTCAACCAGGGCTTGTCGAGTCCGAAAGCGGCGTAGCGGTTGGCTTCATCCGAAGTGAAGGTGGAGATGCGAATAGCGTGGACGCCGTTCAGGAAGTTTTCCACCTGAGCGTCCTTCATCGGTTTCTCTTTCGTACCGGGCATGGTGGCGAACTTCACCCAGTTTTCTCCACGCCGGTCAAAGCGCAGCGGCCCGGAACTGGAATCTTTCGCCGCGGCGGGGCCGGTCAGTTCCACGCTGCGGGCATTGCTCGTTTCGAAATCGAAGAGGTAGCGGTTGCGGTAATATTCCAGGTCCTGATTCAGCTGGTCGTACACGGTGCGCAGAATGGTGAATACATGAGGGCGCAGGGAAGTCATTGCGTAGAAATACTCCTGATCTCCCTCTTTAACCATCTTACCCACCAGTAACTCGGACTTGCCGCTGGGCGCATGCACTTCCACGCGAAGCTGCGGGCGCTCCAAGCCATATTGCGCCAGATTGCCGGCCTTCTCTTCGATAACCGAGTGCATCTGACCGCCAGCAATAATGGTGGCGAGATACGTTGCGCCGCCGACATCGGAGCGGCGCGTCGGTTCCGTCAGTCGCCAGTTGCCGCTCGAGTCCCGGATAAAGCTGAGGCGATCCGGCCGCACCGGCAGGCCCAGCGAACGAGCGCGGGCAATCTCTTCGGCCCCGGGACCACTGCCACCGAAATTGAAGCGCAGGTCCAGGCGGGTGGCGGAGTTGATTTCCATCGGCATAATGCGCTTGTCGCGCAGATCGAATAGCGATTTCTCAAGCAGCGACTTGTTGTCAGCAGAGTCCAGCAGTAACACCGGGCCAGTCTCATTCCGGCGAGCGTACTTGGCGTAGCCGGAAGGATTATCCTTGCCCACGTCAAGCGAGACCGTCTTGCCGTCCTTTAACTTCATCTTGATCGACCGCACCGGCTGATCGAGAGCGAACTCGGCCCAGACTGGCGTTTGCGTGGAAGCCGGATCGTCAGCCAGCGGATTAGCTTTGAAGCTGGCAAACTCATCAACGAACGACTGAATTTGATAGCTGTCGGCGGCCATGCCGGCGGGCTCGACGATCTCCCACTGCGCTTCGGGCTGGGGCGCGGACTCTCCCTGCGGCGCTGGTTTGGCGGCCGCGGAATCGGGCGGCAAGCGGCGAAAGGTGGCGGTCGGCTGGCCGGAAACATTCAGCGTCAATTCTTGAACGTCCTCCGGCTTGAAGGTGAAGAGGTCCTCGCGCGGAATGGCGCTGACCTGTTCGGGAACAGGCTGTTTCTGCACAAAGTAATAGGCGCCGCCAAGCGCGGCGAGAAGCAGTAAGGCGATGAGCGTGTGTTTGATTTTCATGGGTGTTACTCCGGACGAGTGGGTAGCCACGGTCAGCGATCTTCTGGCCGTGGGGTTCTCCTGTGCTACACGCCCACGGTGAGAAAAACGCTCACCGTGGCTACCAGGACATTATTAGCTGCGGCGCTTCCACCAGACGCCAAGGCCGCTCAGGATAATCGCCAGCGGAATACCGCCGAGCGATAGATATTTGATCATCGTCAACTGTCCGGGAGTTAGCTCGATGCGGCGGTCCTCCGGATCACGCGGACGAATCGAGATCAGGTCTTCGTCCGACGACAGCCAGGCGACCGAGTTCAGGAACAGGTCGCGATTACCGTTGAAGGCGAGGATGGCGTTGGAGATCACGTCCGGGCTGCCCGCAACCACCAAACGCCCTTCGAGGGCATCTACGATGGTCGGGTCCTTGAAAATACCCGCGCCCACAATACCAATGGGGCCTTCGATGTCGCGGCCCTTCTGGAAGCTGACCTGCTTCGACTTCACTTCACGCGTGGCCCAGCTCTGCGAAGGCGTCTTGGCGATGAGCCGGAAATCCGCGCCGGCTATAAATCCAACCGACGGAGCGATCATGCCAGCCAGCGGATAGAGCGTGGCCACGTTGGCCATGTCTTTGGTAATGGCGTGGGGCTCGTAGGCCACCGCCAGCGGCATCAACTCGTCAGTGCCGAACAGGCGGCCGATACCGCTGACATCCACCACCAGGGCGTTGCTGACATCGGCGCCAAACTCGGCCAGAAATTTCACCAGCGCCGGTGGCGTGGTGGGCGTGATCAGCACGAACAGTCTGCCGCCCTTGACCAGATATTCCTTCAGCGCGGTAATCTCAGGATCAAGAAAATCTTTGTCGGCTCCGGCGATCACCACCAGCGCGGCGTCCTTCGGGACCTGCGGTTTCTCAGACAGCAGCGAGAGAGGCTGGATTGTGTAGTTGCTTTCTTCCAACGCTTTTTTGGCGGCGGAATACCCTTGACGCTCCGTATTGGCGATGTCGCGCTCACCATGGCCCTGCAGGAAATAGATGCTCTTCGCCTCGCCCTTCAGCGCTTTCACAATGGCGTTGGCAATGTCCTCTTCGCGCGCGCCCTTGGCCACTTCGTGCTTCTCGCCGGTCGAGACGACGATCGAGCCGTACTCCTTCGCGTTGTATTTAGCCGCCGTGGCGGGCTCGCGGTCCAGCTCAACCATCTGAATGGAAACCTTGCGAGACTGCGCGGGAAATTGATCGAGCAAGTCCTTGACGCTGCCGCCGAGATTGTTCTTGCGATCGAAGTAGAGAATCTGGATATCACGGTCCAGCCCGCCGAGAATCTTGGTGGTCTGGAGCGAGAGGCTGAAGCGCTTGGTCGCGGTCAGGTCCCAGCGCCAGTCGGTCTGGAACCCCCCGATCTGGGTGGGCATGCGCGCAACAATGAGATTGACGACCACCAGAATGGCCAGGCCAGCAAGAGCGTAAAGCACTGCGTTGATGCCGTATCTGGTCTGGCGGCGCGAGAATGAATGATTCGTATCCGACATCGCTTATGCCCTCCACCGAACCGACTCGACCGAGCGCACCGAGAAGAACAATCCCAGCACTACAACCGAGAGGTAGTAAACCGTATCTTTTAGGTCGATGACACCCTTCGAGAAATTCTCGATGTGGGAGGTCAACGACAGATAACTGGCGATTTGCGCCCATGCGCCGCCCGAGTTCTGGCCGGACCATTCAATGATCCAAAGCAGCAGGAGCACGAAGAAAGTCATGCTGCCGGCGATCAACTGGTTGCGAGTAAAGGTGGAGAACATCAAACCGATGGAGACAAAGCAGGCTCCCAGCAAAAGTTGGCCGAGGTATCCGGCGATCAGCGGGCGGAAATCCGGGTTGCCGTAGCGGAACAGCACGGACAGATAAACCATGGTCAGCCCCAGCATCACGGCATAGAGAAACAGCGCGGCGAAAAATTTGCCGAGCACGAGCTGTAAATCGGTTACGGGCGAAGTCATCAGCAGCTCGATGGTGCCGGTTTTTTTCTCTTCGGCGAACAGGCGCATGGTGATCATCGGCGCAAGGAACAGGCTGATGACGCTGGTGTTCAGCAATAGCGGTCGGATCACCATTTCGTTAATGTTCATGGGCGGCATGGATTGTTCATACATCTGCGCGTACTGCGCTTGTGTAAGGCTCTGCAGCAGGAACATCGACACGACCGTATAGAAGAAGTAGCCGAAGATCAGTGTGAATACGAACAGCAGGAAGTAAGCCACCGGCGAGCGGAAGTAGCTATTGATCTCCTTGCGCATGATGGTCAACATATGTCTCATGATTGGGACTCCTCCGAACCTTGCTCGGCCAGCGCGGCGCCATCATTACCAGATGATTCGTCGCCTGCTTCACTGTGGCCATCGCCACCTTCATTCGCCGTGTCACGCGTAGTGAGTTTCAGAAAGACTTCTTCCAGGCTCATGCCGGCTGGTGAAAGTTGCAGCAGCCCCCAGCCGCTGGAGACCACGGCGTGCGCCAGTTCGCGGCGCGTGTCGCGACCGGGATGCATTTCAACGGATACCTCCAGGCGGCCAGCGGTAACCGGCAACGAGGAGACGCGACTGACTCCGTCAACTCGTTCGAGCGTCTCGCGGACCTGCGCCTCCGGTCCCTCGATCAACATCTTCATGGTCTCGGTGCCTTGCAGCCGCGCGGTAAGATTCTCCGGCGTGTCTTCGGCGACCAGCTTGCCCTGGTTGATGATCATCACGCGATGGCAGGTGTTGGCCGCCTCGGGAAGAATGTGCGTGCTGAGAATAATGGTGTGCGCCCCGGCCAGGTTCTGAATCAGGCGGCGAACCTCGATGATCTGGCGAGGATCAAGGCCCGCGGTCGGCTCATCCAGGATGAGCACTTCGGGGTCATGGATCAGCGCCGCGGCCAGCCCCACTCGCTGGCGATAACCCTTCGAGAGATGGCCGACAATCTTCTTGAGCACATCGGTGATGGCGGTCTTCTCGGCGACCAGTTCCATGCGGGGTTTGATGTCGCGGTTGGCCAAGCCTTTGATGCGCCCGGCAAAGGCCAGCATCTCATCAACGCGCATATCGGTGTAGAGCGGCGGCGTCTCCGGCAGATATCCGACGCGCTTCTTCACCTCCAGCGGATGCTCGGTTACGTCATAGCCCGCCACCGTAACCTTGCCCTCGGTGGGAGGCAGATAGCCGGTGATAACCCGCATGGTGGTGGTCTTGCCGGCGCCATTCGGGCCCAGGAAGCCCAGAATCTCGCCCTTTTGTACAGAAAAATTCAGGCCCTCGACCGCCACGGTACGACCGTAACGCTTGGTGAGCCCTTGCACCTCGATCACAATATTCCTCCTACTCAACAACCTGCTCGACTACCTGCTTAGGCACTACGCAACCATAGCCCTCCGCAGGGCGGAACAGCGGGTACCGCGGGGGTGAAACCAATTAATCAGGATACTCGAATCTCCCGGCCAGCCTCAAGCAGCCGGAGGCAGCAAATAAGCATACCAAAATAGAAGCGAGGCTCCAACTGCTGCAAGTGGTGGCACACGCCGGTCGTGGTCTTGCTGCTGATCCCAGGCCACCAGCCGCGCCTGGGAGAACTCAGCCATTCTTTCCCTCCAGCACCGCCCAGCGCGCATATTGCTTTTCCAGAGACTTCTCGGCCTCATCCGCTTCGGCGCACAGTCGCAGCAGGCGGGGCGCATCACTCTGGACTTCCGGATCGGCCAGCGTGGCGCGCGTTGTTTCAAGTCCTCGCTCCACCTCGGCAATGCTGCTCTCCAAAGCCGCAAACTCGCGCGCTTCCATATAGGAGAGCTTCTTCTTGGCGGCCCGCTGAGAGTCAGCCGGAGCAGAACGCGCAGACTGGGTTGCCGAATTACTGGCTCCGGCCTTTTTCTCTTGCAACTGCTGCCACACGTCCCATTGCGAATAGTCGGCGAATGGCTCCACCTGCCCCAGTCCATCGAGGCCCAGCACGGTGTTTGAAACGCGGTCCAGCATGTAGCGGTCATGCGTTACCAGCACCAGCGCTCCCGCAAACTCCAGCAGGCTCTCTTCCAGAATCTCCAAAGTGGGAATATCCAGATCGTTAGTCGGCTCATCGAGCAGGAGGATGTCAGCCGGCTGAAGCATGAGCTGCGCGATTAAAACGCGCGCTCGCTCGCCACCCGACAGCCGCCCGACGGGCTGGTTCAAGTCCTCGCCATTAAAGAGAAATCGCGCCGCCCATGCGGCCACGTGAACGACTCGATCCTGATAGATCACCGAGTCGCTGTCCGGCGCCAATGCGCGGCGCAACGGCACGTTGGGATCGAGCGACCGGTTTTGATCGAAGTAGACGATGCGCAGTGCATCGGCCCGCTTAATCGAGCCGCTCGATGGCCGTATCTCTCCCTGCAAGAGCCGCAGCAGTGTGGTCTTGCCGCTCCCGTTCGGACCCACCAGCCCCACGCGCATCTGCGATCGAAACGTAAAATCCAGCCCCTCAAACAGCGTGCGTCCGCCAATGGAATAGTTAACACCGACCAGCTCGATCAGGTTCTTGGTTTTGCGATCCGTCGCGGAAAAATCGATCTTGGCGGTGGCAACGCGGCTGCGCGAATTCAGGTCCGCGAGTTCCTGGATCATTTCGTGCGCTTTATCAATCCGCGCCTTGGCCTTGGTTGCCCGGGCCTTGGGGCCCCGGCGCAGCCATTCGCTCTCGGTGCGCACGCGGTTCTCCACAGCGTCCTGCCGCTTGCCCTGCGCATGAATGTATGCCGCTTTGGCTTCCAGAAACTGGCTGTAGTTTCCGTCAACGCGCAGCAACCCATCCACATAGATGCGATTGAGTTCCACAACTTCGGTGGCTATGTTTTCGAGAAAATAACGATCATGGCTGACCACCACGCAGGCGAATGGCGCGCTCTGCAGAAGCGATTCGAGCCACTTGATTCCAGCCAGGTCCAGATGATTCGTCGGCTCGTCGAGCAGCAGAATGTCCGGCTCCTGAACCAGCGCTTCCGCGATGGCCAGCCGTTTGCGCCAGCCTCCCGACAACTCCGTGGCCGTGGTATCCAAATCCTTGAAACCGGCGCGGGCCAGCGCATCGATTGCCCGGAAAGGCAGCCCGTCCATGTTATCGGCGGTCTCGGCGGTCCCCGACTTGTGTTTGAGAGCGCGCTCAACTACGGATCGCACGGTATCGCCGGAGGCGAACTCCGATATCTGCGCGACATAGCTGATCTTCGTCCGCTTGCGTACGGCCACTTCTCCGGTGTCCGGCAGGACCCGGCCAAAAAGGATTTCGAGCAGTGTCGATTTGCCGGAGCCATTCGGACCGATGATGCCGATCCGATTGCCTTCCGCCACGGTGAACGAAACATTCTGGAAGAGCGGCGCACTGCCATACCTCTTCGAAATATCCTTGGCACTAATAATCGGAGTCAAGTTGCTGATCTTCTCTCGCGGTAAACGCGCTTTTTAAGAATTGATACCCGCAGGGGACTGGCCTGCCATCCGAAGCCACCGGCGTGGGATGACAGGGGAACGAGTCGAGAGCGAACCCTCTTTCAGTATGCTAACAGGGAACAATGCAGGGAAACCAGCATCTCTCGCCACCTATAGCCTCTCACTGTTGCGAATTCGAGTGATTGCCGCGCTCATTACCCCCTAAAACCGCCGAAATTGCTGGATGCCTATTTGCCAATAACTGGTGTTTGCAGCAGTGTTTGCAGCAGGCAGAATGGTGACTGGCAAAAATTGCACATTGCCATTAACAATATGGTACTGTGAAGGCGTACAAGCGCATTAGTTTGTAAGCGGGAGCAGTTTTCATGAGTGCCTTCCAGAGCGCGAAACTTGGCCCTACCGATCGAGGTGGGAGAACTCTTCCAAGCATCTGTTCCATCACCAGAATAATTGCTATGGCGGGAGTGTTGGCAGTACCTTCCCATTTAACGGCGGCTGGCCAGCAACCCGAGAATTCCGCTACCGGGGGAGTATCTGCGAGTCGCGCGATGGTGAACCGCTACTGTGTAACCTGCCATAACGAGAAACTGCGCACCGCCGAGCTTACCCTGGACAAACTGAATGTGGACAATGTAGCCGAAAGCCCGGAATCCTGGGAAAAGGTGTTGAGAAAACTGCGCTTGGGCGCCATGCCGCCTGTTGGTGCGCCTCGGCCTGACAAACCAAATCATAGTGCTTTTGTATCCTACCTGGAAGCGGAGTTGGACAAGCTGGCTGCGGCAGCCCCCAATCCCGGACGGCCTACCGTCCATCGCCTCAACCGCGCGGAATATACCAACGCGATCCGGGACATTTTAGATTTGGAGATTGATGGCGCAACGCTGCTGCCCGCCGATGTCGCCGAGTACGGCTTCGACAATATGGGTGATGTTCTATCGGTATCGCCGGTTCTGATGGAGCGATATATGTTGGCGGCAGGCAAGGTCGTGCGCATGGCCATCGGCGATGCCAACACGCGCCCCGCCGCCGAGACCTACCAACTTTCCAAAATGACCAAGCAGGACTTGAGCCAGGACGACCGGATGAGCGAGGATTTGCCCTTCGGATCGCGCGGCGGCACGGCGATTCGCCACCATTTTCCAGCCGATGGCGAGTACGTCATCAAGATTCGCTTACAGAGAAACATTGAAGGCTATATCCGAGGCATGGCGGATGCTCATCAGCTGGATGTCCGGCTGGATGGGGCGCGCATCAAACTGCTCACCATTGGGGGCGAACAGCATGGCCGCTCCGGTCCGATATTCACCAAAAACCAGGAATTCGACTATCGCGGCGACCTGGCCCAGACCGGATACGAATTTACGGCGGATGAGATTTTAGAGGCACGCTTTACGGCCGGAGTGGGCACGCACACGATTGGCGTAACCTTCCTGAAGCA
>CAMBEY010000040.1 GCA_945865705.1 Candidatus Sulfopaludibacter sp. SbA3 | reverse complement strand
ACTGGCGCGGCTCGGATACAACATCCCGGAAAAGCGCCCTAAAGGCTCGTCATGGGGTGCGTGAGTGTGAGTATAGCAATGGCTCACTAAATGGCAAAGCCATTTTGATTTCGGAAGCGCACCTGCTTGACGTAGCGCCGCCATCCTGGCGGCTCTGGAGGCCGGCAAGATGCCGGCGCTACAGCAGGAGTGCGTCAAACTATAGCACTCCCTTGAATTCCCCCTTGAATGCCTTTGACGCGCACTGCCGCGCGGCGCGAATCTGCGTCAGGTGCCCTGACGGTGGAGCGGGCGCGATCAAGAAACGTCGGAAATTGCGGTCAATTCCGAATTGTCGGAATCAAGTTGCGCGGGCCGACGTGAATCTTGATTCTTTGGAAAAATTGGCGGATGGGGCGGGCGGGGCGCGATGCGACATTTGTGATTCAGGTGTGAATCAGGTGTGAGTCAGAGGTGAAGTGGCACGCACCGGTGGGGAGTACTGGGTGTCCTATCGGGACGAGGGTGTAGTACTGGGTCGAAGTCCTATTAGTACTGGTAACTCAGCGGGTACTGCCTCGGGGTGAGGGGGGCGTGGGGGCCGCGGGAACCGATAATTTGGATTCTTCCGTGAAAGTGTGCAATTTGGTCAGGTTGGTCAATTCCGCAAATTTGGCGCGCGCGGTGGGGGCGAGTCGGAGGCAAATAAAAACCGAAAATGGATTGGGCGCAGGAACATCAAAATATTCACTACGCCCGGAGTTGAAAAGCGAAGTTGCGCGTGAGCGGTGGCCGGAAAGTTGAGGGCAAAATTGCGAGTAAAATTGCCCGGAAAAATTTAAAGTTGCGGCGTCGACTCCCTGAATTTCCAGGGCGAGTTAGGCGGCTGGCGCGAGGTCCCTGCGCACGATGGTCTTGCGCCGCGAGATGGTGGCCACGCGAGCGGCGGGCTGGCGCGGCGTCATCACGATGGCGGGTGTCTGCCTGGCGAGGACGGGGACCGGCTGGTCCGCTGTCTGGCCAAACGGGCGGTTGTTCTGCATGCGCAGGCGCAGGCGGCGCAGGGCTTGCGAGTGGAGCTGCGAGACGCGCGCCTGCTTCACGCCGAGATGTTCGCCGATGTCGCGCATGGGGACCTGCTCATAATAGTAAAGCGACATGACGAGGCGCTCGTTCTCCGGCAAATGGTCGATGGCCTTGGAGAGCACGGCCTGCATCTGCTCACTGAGCACGGCCTGTTCCGGCGTGGCGGAGCTGTCGGCGATGGTGTTCATGAAGTCATCGGAGCTGCTGCTGGCGTGTGCGTCGGAGTGGATGAACTCGCCGGCGCGCGGGATGGAGCCTTCGCTCATCCACTGGTGATACTCGTCCATGCTGATGTCCATCTGCGCGGTGATCTCTTCGGTGCTGGCCGAGCCGCCCAGGCGTTGCTCAACGGTGGAGACGGCCACAGCGATCTCGCGATTGCGGCGGCGCACCGAGCGTGGGCGCCAGTCGAGCGAGCGCAGATAGTCCAGCATCGCGCCCTGCACGCGGCGGTTGGCGTAGGTCTGAAACTTGATGCCGCGCGAGTCGTCGAAGCGATCGACGGATTGCAGCAGGCCGATCATGCCCATCTGGTAGGGGTCTTCCACGTCCACATGCGCAGGCAGGCGCGAGGCCAACCGTTTGGCGAGATATCGCACACTATCCGTTGCTTCGTTTACCAGATTCTCCATGAAGCTGGAGCTCTTGATGTCCACCGGAGTTTCGTCCCGCCGCATCATCCAGGAAATTGCTGGTTCCGCTACCGTCATGATCTCCCCCTGCGTCGCACTTTGGCCGGATTTGCCGGCGTAGATTTTTTCGCTTGCCCATGTCCGGCGTTGTCTTTTCGCCAGCGCACGGCCTACTAATGGCAAGGGGAAGGCCAAACAGCGGGGTGTATTGGATTCAGTTGTTTAGGAGAAAATCGGTGTTTGCGGCAAGCACAAAATCGTCAACATAATGTCTATTGACAGGGGTTTCGTCAAAATGCCGACAAAGCCAATTGGGGGGAATTGGTTCACGGAGAGTGCCGACGTGCGCGCGTGGCCTCTCACTGAAGTTCATCGGCGCGCAACGTTAATTGATTAGCGCGGGCACAATTCGGTTACTTGCCGTTCAATTTCGACGAGCGCTGAATCTGCTCGCAAAGTTTTCCGAGAGTGAGCAAAGCTTGATCGACTGGATCGGACCAAATGGTTCCGCAGTTGATCCGCAGGAAATTACGGAACCGTCCGGACGGAGAAAAGATGGGGCCGGGCAACACGCTGATCTTTTGCTGGAAGGCGGCGCGATGCAACTCGACCCATAAAACGTGTCCCGCGTCGGGGCGGGAGAGCCGCGTGCCGCCGGGAAAATATTTGATGATGGCCTGGCTGGTTTGCTGGCTGCGACGAAAGGTATTGCCCGGCACGCGCAAGTATGGTAATAGTCATTACGGCAGTATGTTAAATATGATTAATCAAAAAACTATAACCATGTTAATACGGTTTCTGTCCCTGCTGTATCTGGCGGTCGCCGCCGCGCCCTCCGCGCGAGCCATTCCCTACTTTGCGCGGAAGTACGACGTGCGCTGCTCGCAATGCCATGCTGTGCCGCCCATGTTGAATGCGTTCGGCCAGCGGTTTGTTGCCAATGGCTACAAGCTTCCCGAGTTGCCCGCAGCGGAGGCGACGATTCCGGTGGCTGTTTGGGCTTCCTACCGGGGGGAAGTGGATCAGTCCCGCGACCGCGCCAAGGTCTTCCCCAACCGGGTGGAGCTGATCTCGGCAGACTCGCTCTCGCCGTGGCTATCCTATTTCGTGGAATGGCGCGCGCTGAGCTATCAGACGACCGGGACGCAGCGCCTGGTGGCGCGACATGGCCGCTTTGAAGATGTTTTTCTTCAGTTCTTGCTGCCGCGCGTATCCGTGACGGCGGGCCAGTTTCGCATGCTGAATCAGTGGGACGTTTCCCGCCGCCTGACGCTTTCCGAGCCGGCAGCGTTTTCCTCCGGGATCGGCGGGCCTCCAGCGCTGGATACGCGTTTGCGTTCATTGCGCTCGTTTTCCTGGTCGGGCCGCGCGCCCGCCGTCCGGGCTACCGTGCAGGCGCTCGGCGGCGATGCTTCCGCCGATGGCTGGTTTCATGAACTGACGCTGCCGTTCAGCGGAGAGCTTACGCTTCCGGTGGGAGAGGAATCCAAGCGCAATGCCAGCTTCTCGCTCGAAGCCCGACCCAAGGGCTTCGTCTACGAGACATACTACCGGAAAAATCTCTCCTCGATCGGCACTTCTCTCTTTGTAGGCAATGACCGCAGAGCCGCGAATCTGACTGGAGTGCTGCAGGCGGGTCGCCACGCTATTCTAGCGACTGCGGGCACCGTGCATTTTCGCCAGGGACACAATGATTTTCGTCTAAGCGTAGGAGACACCTGGGTGCCGCGCGAATGGTTGGCCGCCGGACTACGCCTGGATCACGTTTCCGCAGCGCGGATTCGTCCGGCGATTTACCCGCATATAAATCTCAGTTTTCCCGGGGGCAAGTACACGTTCCTGGTCACGCTCGAACAGCGCATCCAGCAGCGGAACCACGGATTCTTCGCCGAGCTGGGGACAGTTTTTTTGACGGTGTGAGCAGAGAGTCTCTGGCCTTAACGACAGCCGCAATAGTGCCGTCCAGTCAAGTCGGCTTGAGGGCGAATCCCCCAGGAGTTACGGACCGATCTACCAAGGCTCAATTAAGAAGACGGGATCTAGCGGGAAACAGTCAGGAGTCTCTCAATCTGCGCGGACTCGATGGGCGCGACGGCGTCCACGCCCACGGTGCTTTCGAGTTCGCGGATGGTTTGCTCCATGGTGATGGGCAGCGCTTCCACGACAACATGCGCGCGGTGATGATCGCCCATCGGGGCAACATGCACGGCCTGGATGACCAGGCCGCGGCGCGTGAAAGAGTTCAGCACGCGCATCATGGCGCCCGGAATATTGTGGAAGTCCACGGTCAGGCCGGTGAGGGCCGGTGCTGCGGTTGCGGTCATATCAACTCCTTGAAATGCGGAAGTTAGGAGTTAGAAGGTAGAAGTTAGAATATTTCCGACCTGCTGTCTTCTAACTTCCAACTACTTCTTCTTCTCTTCCCACACCATGTCGGTCAGCGCCGCGCCAGCGGGAACCATCGGGTAAACGTTCGCTTCCGCCGGGCACTCGACCACCAGCGTCGCCGAGCCGGGCATGGCCAGGAATTCCTTGAGCTGTGCTTCCATGCTCTCTGCCTTGCTCATCAGGACGCCGGGGATGCCGTAGGCTTCCGATATCTTGATGAAGTCCGGGTTGTCGTAGAGATCGACTTCCGAGTAGCGGCGATCCCAGAAAAGTTGCTGCCACTGGCGCACCATGCCCAGATACTTGTTGTCGATGATGACGACTTTAATCGGCAGCGAGTAGCGCTGGATGGTGGCCAGTTCCTGAATGTTCATCTGGAAGCCGCCATCACCGGAGACGGAGATCACCTGGCGATGCGGGTAGGCCATCTGCGCGCCAATCGCAGCGGGCAGAGCGAAGCCCATTGCGCCGAGGCCGCCCGAGGTAATGTGCTGGCGCGGATTGGCGATGCCGCTGGCGCGTTGCGCGGCCCACATCTGGTGCTGGCCGACGTCGGTGGTCATCAGCGCGTCGGGGTCCATCATGGCGAACAGCATCTCCAGCATCTTGGTCGGCGAAGGCTTTCCCGTGCCGACGTGAACCTTCTCCGCCGGGTTTGGCGTGGCCGTGGTTTCCTTGCGCCACTCAGACCAGTCAGGAAGATTGGCTGGCAGCGACTCATGGAACTCATCGGCGGTGAATTTCAGGTCACCCACCACGGGCAGGTCGCAGGGGCGCACGCGGCTCAACTGCGCCGTGTCGATTTCGAAATGAGCGATCTTGGCGTGCCGCGCGAAGCTGGCTGCGTCGCCGGTAACGCGGTCATCCAGACGCGCGCCGAAGACGATCAGCAGGTCCGAGTGGCTCACGGCCATGTTGGACTGCCGCGTACCGTGCATCCCGACCATGCCGAGGTAGTAGTCGCGGTCCTCGGAAACGGTGCCGAGTCCGTGGACGGTGGAGATCACCGGAATCTTCAAAGTGTCGAGCAGGTCGCGCACCTGCTTCACCGCGCCGGCCCACTTCACTCCGCCGCCGACCATGGCCACGGGCCGTTTGGCGTTTTGCAACATCTCGATCAGCTTGGCGATGGGCCGGGCTTCCGACCCCGTGGGCGGTTTATCTGGCGTGTAACCGGGAACGGTGACGGAGTCGGGATAATGGATGGACGCGGGGTCGTCAATCTTCTCGCGGACAAAGTTGACTGGAATGTCGATCAGCACAGGGCCGGGGCGTCCGCTGCGGGCCACGTAGAACGCCTGCGCGATCAACGTGGGGATGTTGCGCGTCGAGGTGATCATGGCGTTCCACTTGGTAACGGGAAGCGTGAGGCCGACCACGTCGGTCTCCTGAAAGGCGTCGGTGCCGATCACGTTTTGGCGCACTTGGCCGGTCAGGCAGACCAGAGGGATGCCATCCATCTTGGCGTCGGCGATGCCGGTTACCAGGTTCGTCGCGCCGGGGCCGGAGGTGGCCAGCGCCACGCCCACGCGTCCACTGGCACGCGCATAGCCTTCCGCCGCGAAGGCCGCGCCCTGCTCGTGGCGCACCAGAACGTGCTTGATGGGGCTGTTGTAGAGCGCATCGTAGATGGGAATATTGGCCCCACCCGGATAGCCAAAGATGACCTCCACGCCTTCCCGCTTCAAACTTTCCAGCAAAATCTCAGCGCCAGTAATGGGCATCGCTCCTCCTTATTGCCAAGTGCTGTGTCCCTTTAATAACTTCGATTCACTTTGTAATCGCTGTCATCCTGAGCGGAGCGAAGGATCTGCTTTACATTCCGCGTTGGCGAAAAGCAGATCCTTCGCTCTGCTCAGGATGACAGCCGATTACAGTTTCTATTTTGCAGAACACAACGTAGTGCGCTTAGCCCTTCTTGGGCTGCTTCAGCCAGGACATCATGTCGCGCAGCTCGAGGCCGATGGCCTCGACCGGGTGATGCTTTTCGGCTTCGCGCAGACGGTCAAAGTTCGGCTTGCCTTTTTCGTTTTCTTCGATGAATTCCTTGGCGAACTGGCCGGATTGAATCTCGCCGAGAATCTTCTTCATGCGCTCTTTCACTTCCGGGCCAAGCACGCGCGGGCCGCGGGTCAAGTCGCCGTACTCGGCGGTGTTCGAGATGGAGTAGCGCATGCGCGCCAAGCCTCCTTCGTAGATCAGGTCCACGATCAGCTTCACTTCATGGATGCACTCGAAATAGGCCATCTCGGGCGGATAGCCGGCCTCGATGAGCGTCTCGAAACCCGCCTTCATCAGCGAGGTAAGTCCGCCGCAGAGCACGGCCTGCTCGCCGAACAGATCGGTCTCGGTCTCGTCGCGGAAGGTGGTCTTGACCACGCCGGCGCGCGTGGCGCCGATGCCGTAAGCATAAGCCAATGCGTAATCCTGCGCCTTGCCGGAGGCGTCCTGCGACACGGCGATTAGCGCGGGCACGCCGCCGCCCTGGGTGTAAACGCGGCGGACCAGGTGGCCGGGGCCCTTGGGCGCGATCATCACCACGTCGATGGTGGATGGCGGAACGATCTGTTTGAAGTGGATGCTGAAGCCGTGCGAGACGGAAAGAATGGCGTTGGGCTTCAGGTTGGGCTGGATCTCTGTCTCGAACAATTTGCGGTGATGCTCATCGGGAACCAGAACCTGCACGAAGTCGGCCTCGCGCACGGCTTCGGGCACGGGCAGCACTTTGAAGCCGTCGGCGGTGGCCTGCTTGGCCGAGCCGCGACCGGGGTCCAGTCCAATCACCACGGTGAATCCGCTGTCGCGGAGGTTTTGCGCCTGGGCGTGGCCCTGGCTGCCGTAACCGATCATGGCAATGGTTTTGCCCTTGAGCAGTTCCGGTTTGGCGTTCTGTTCGTAAAATATCTCCATGAAAATCGTTCCTCTCCTGAACTTAAGAAATGCCCGGACAGCCTGATATTGCGGTGCTGCGACCCGAGGGCATTGTACATTAGACGACAAAAACAGCTATTTGTAAAGTTCATAAATATTCTAACATCATAAGTATCAGTTATGGGCATGGAGGGGGTTGGGGAGGGGAAAGAGGACCGGAGTCAGGAGCCAGAATACAAAATTAAAGACGTTAGCTTCCACAAATGTGCTGACTTTTGTCTCCTGTCTTCTGACTTCTGCTTATTTGGGACTTGAACCTTTCCAAGTGGATTCGATAATCTGGAAGCAGTATGTTGGATACCACCTACGCTGTCGTTTCCTATCTCACCGGCCCCATCGCGGATTTTGTAAGCGGGCTGCGCCGCCGCCTGAATCCGCTCTATGGCGATTGGCTGGCGCACGTCAGCGTGCTGCCGCCGCGGATATTGTCATGGACAGTCGGCGACCGCGATAACCGGCTGGCCCATCTACGTGAGCAATGCCGCCAGATCGCTCCATTCGAGGTTGCCCTTGATGGCGTATCCACTTTCTGGCCCGTGAACGGGGTGGTCTACCTGAGCGTCGCGGAGGGGCTGGCGCCGCTCGCGGAACTGCATAGTCTGCTGAACCATAACGGAATGTACTCCGCGGAGCCGTATGCCTACGTTCCTCATGTAACCGTCGCTCAGGCCCTGGACGAGGCCGCCACCCAGGATGCACTCAAGGAAGTTTCCCAGGCGTGGGCCGCAGTGGCCAAGCCGATTCGCTTCCGCGTGGATTCGCTAGTGCTGGTCGGGCAGGATGTCCCCGGCCATTGGGTGGACATCGCCCCTATTCCGCTCGGCAGCTATTCCCTTTCCTCGCGTTTCCAGAGCATTTGACGGGTTCCTGTAGGGTTGTTTTCCGCCCCCGCTAGGAGCTCCCCGGCAGGGGCTCCCCGGCACCCGGAACAATCTACGCTTTTGGTAAAAGTAGTCTAATTCCGCGTGCCCACCTCTACGGAAATTGTATCTTCCATGCTAATACCTCCATATATGCGTGTGTATTTTTTATAGCTACCGCAGATTGTGGTCAGCCCCGCCTCCTCTCATTTGGTTAATTCATAGTTATCTTCATTTTCTATCACAAAGTTCTTGACAAGGATTCAGCTCCTAATGTAAAAATGTGGAGCCAAGTGGAAATTAGTAGAGTTTTTTGGTAGGTAGTGGCCTGCTGTGAAAGCTTGTGGAGCGCAGTTGTTACCGTGATTCGATATGCTTAGAGGCAACCACCCAGCTCGCATCGACGAAAAGGGCCGTCTGAAGGTCCCCGAGACCTTCAAGAAGGCTCTGGAGGACCGCTATGGCAGCGCCGAGTTCTGGGTAACCAGCCTCGACGGCCAATACGCGCGAATCTATCCCATGGAAGAGTGGACCCAAGTTGAAGCAAAGCTGGCCAAAGGGGGCAGTTTCAACACTTCCCGCCGCAAACTCATGGACCGCCTGAACTATTACGGCCAAGTGGTGAACTGGGACAAACAGGGCCGAATCCTCATTCCATCAGTCTTACGCGACAAAGCCGAGATCAAAGGTGACGTGGCCGTGTTGGGGCACGTGAACTGGCTGGCGGTCTGGAACAACGAAAGGTTCCTGGCCGAGATGAACAGTAACCCCATGACGGCGGAAGATGGGAAGGTGCTCGATGAACTTGGTATCTAAATCCGTTATCAGTATGACCGCAGGGGCGCCCCATGCACATCCCCGTAATGACCGCCGAGATCATGGACTGGCTGGCGGTACGGCCCGGGGGACTCTACCTCGACACGACGGTTGGGGGCGCTGGGCATTCCAGGGCGATTCTGGAGCGCCTGACATTGTCGGCGACGGGCTATCTGATCGCGATGGATCGCGACCCGTCAGCGCTCGAACTGGCGCGCGAAAAATTATCGTCCTTACCCGGTCAAGACTTGTCCGCGCGATTCACGCTGGTGCGGCAGGACTTCGCCGGACTGAGCGTCGGAATCGAAAAAGGATTGCAGCAGTTATCCCTTTCCCCGCGGCCTAGCCGGGTGGACGGGATACTGGCGGACATCGGCCTTTCGCAGATGATGCTCGATGATCCGCAAAGAGGATTTAGCCTGAAGGCCGCCGGGCCGCTCGATATGCGCATGGACCCGGATCAGGAGCTGACGGCAGACGAGGTTGTAAATCGCTGGGACGAGCGAGAGCTGGCCCGCGTGATATACGAATATGGAGAAGAAAGGAGGTCACAGAGAATCGCCAGAGCGATAGTTCGGGCCCGGCCCATCACCACAACGGTGAGATTAGCTGAAATCATCGCGGCTTGCCTGGGGGGCAGACGCGAGGCCGAGAAGAGCGCCGCAAGGCGCAAACACTCGGCTCATTGGGACGGCGCCCGGACTACTGGAACTTTTGTACATCCCGCGACGCGCGTGTTTCAGGCCTTGCGCATCGCCGTGAATCAGGAACTGGAGCAGCTCACTCAATTCCTGAACCAAGTCCCGGAATGCCTGAACCCGGGCGGCAGATTGGTGGTAATCAGTTTTCATTCACTGGAAGATCGCATCGTAAAACAGCAGATGCAGCGTTGGGACCGCGATGGCGTCATGGAGAATCTGACGCGTAAGGTGATCAAGCCGGGAGACCCCGAGATCATCGCCAACCGTCGCTCCCGCAGCGCAAAATTAAGAGTGGCAATGAAGCCGATGGCGGACCAGTCGCAATAAAAAATTTGCAGTCCACATTCATAAGAAATCAGATCACTTCGAGGTCCAGAGATCCAATGCAGGCCATTTACTATGTGAAATCGGTGGATAATTCCAGGCTCGTGCCGCTGGCACGGCCCGGCGAGCCGCGTCAATATCTCATGAGCACTCTGCTGGGAGTCCTGCTGCTTGGCGCCGCGCTTTTCTCCGCCATGGGGCGATTCCAGACTCTTGAGAACGGCTACAGGATCGAGCGGCTGGAACGCGACAAGAAAATTTCCCTGGAAGCCAACCGCAAACTCCAGTTGGAGGAGGCTTCGCTTGGCGACCCTCTCCGCATCGACTGGATCGCGCGTAATGAGCTGGGCATGAGGACGCTGGCTCCCGACCAGATTTTCCGCGCCGAACCACTATCACCAGCTACGTTGGCCGCCAATGCCGCCCCTGCCACCAATGTTGGTCAGGGCAACTCTCTGGTCCTTACGGCGCGAATTCAGCCTGTACCCGCAGCTCGCTAGCAGTCTGTTGCTGAGGCAGTGCTTATTGCGACCGCCCTCTTTCGGTCGCGGCTCATTGCAAGAGTCATTGCAAGAATCATTGCAAGAATCAAGGCCCGAGCTTTGAACCACTGGAGGTCAGCGAGAGCCGATGCCTAATCATAAACCGCCATTCTATTCCCGCCGCGCTCTCTACCTGACCATCGCCTTAGGCTGCTGGACCCTCGTGGTCATCGCCCGCCTTTTTTATTTTCAAGTATTTCAGTATCGCAACTTCACCGAACAGGCCCGTCGCCAGCAGGAGCGCACCATTGAAGTGAGTCCGGCGCGCGGCAATATCTACGATCGCAACCATCGTCCCCTGGCCATGACCGTCGAGGTGGAGTCCGTCTACGCGGACCCGGACGAAGTGGGCGACCCCAAGCCGGCGGCTCGTCTGCTGGCCCCGGTCCTGGCCATGAAGCGGGCCGACCTCGAGAAGAAGCTCACCGGTACCAACTCCTTCGCTTGGGTAAAGCGCAAAGTAACCGCGCGCGAGGCCGATCGCGTCCGCCAACTGAATTTGAAGGGCATCTACTTCCAGAAGGAAAACAAACGCTTCTATCCCAAGCGCGAGCTGGCGGCGCATGTGCTGGGCTATGTGGGCATTGACGGCGAGGGCCTGGCGGGTCTCGAGATGAAGTACGACGACCTGATCCGGGGCATTCCGGGCAAGCTATTGATTGAGCGCGACGCGCGCAGCCGACGCTACTCCAGCAAAGGCAGCGAGCCGCAACCGGGACACGATCTGGTGCTGACTCTCGATGAGAATATCCAATTCATCGCCGAGCGGGAATTGGACGCGGTCATGGCTCTCTCCCGATCCAAGACCGGCACCGTCATCGTGCAGGACCCCTATACCGGCGAAATCCTGGCCATGGCCAACCGGCCCACATTCAATCCCAATAAGTTTTCAGAAGCTCATGCCGAAGCCCATCGCAACACGGCCATCGGCGGTATTTATGAGCCGGGTTCCACCTTCAAGATCGTCACCATCGCCGCGGCCATCGAGGCCGGTCTGACGCAGCCGGAGGAGCGCATCGACTGCCAGATGGGTTCCATCAATGTTGCCGGCCACACCATCCGCGACCACATGAAATTTGGCATCCTGACGGTTTCCGAGACTTTCCAGCAATCCAGCGACGTGTGCTCCATCAAGCTGGCCTTGCGACTGGGCAATGAGAAGTTCTATCAATATATCCGCAGCTTCGGCTTCGGTGTTCCCACCGGCATTGAGATGCCCGGCGAAGCCCGCGGCCTAACCAAGCCGCCGGAGCGCTGGTGGAAGGCCTCGATTGGCGCCATCGCCATGGGTCAGGAGATCGGCGTTACTCCCTTGCAGATTGTTTCCATGGCGTCGGTTGTTGCCAATGACGGCGTTTGGATTCGTCCCAGCATCCTTCTGGATGATACCGCCAACAACGCGGTCGCCACCCGGAACGGCAACTTGGTTGAGGGAAAGGGCGGGCCATCTGCCTCTGAGCCGGATATAAAGCCCGAGGATATGCGCCGCGTGATTAGCCCCGCGACGGCCAGCAAAATGCAGCGCATGATGGCCGAGACGGTTATTGCAGGAACGGGCAAGGCGGCATTGCCGAAGGGTTACTCTGCCGGTGGTAAAACCGGGACGGCGCAAAAGTTGGACCCCGCCACGGGAACTTACTCCCGCACGGATAATATCGCATCCTTCGTGGGCATCACTCCAGTGGAAGATCCCATGTTCGCTATCCTGGTGGTGCTGGACTCTCCGCGCGGGCTGAATCACGGTGGATCGATTGCCGCTCCGGTGTTTGGCCGCATCGCCGAACAGATTCTCGCCTATCGAAATTTGCCCGGCACCGCCGTGCCTCTGTCGACTTCGCAACGGGCCGCGCTGCGCAAGCACGCCACCGGGAAATCCGAAGCAGCCCAGTTCAATGAGGAGAGTACCGAGGCGAATAGCAGCCCAGCGGTTCGCTCGGTCGATCTGGATCTTTCCGAGCCTGCAGAATTTTCTTCGCGGGGCGTGCCGGGAAGAGTGACGCCGAACTTCCTGGGCTCATCGGTGCGCGCGGTTACCGCACAGGCGCTGGCGCAGGATATGAAAGTTCAACTGGTGGGAAGCGGCGTGGCCTTTGACCAGTACCCGGCACCGGGCACGGTCATCCAGGAGGGAGCTTCCATACTCGTCAAGTTTCGCATTGGCTCCGCCGCGAAGTCCTCGTCGGCACAGCCTGCCACTGGCGTACTGGCCAAAGCCGCGAGCGGTTAACCCGTGCCACCCAAACCCATTGCGCTGCCGAGACTTTTCGACCATGTGCGGGGAACCCTCGTGACCGGAGACCTGCGGCGCGAGGCCGCCGGCCTGTCCTATCACTCCGGTCGCGTTGCGCCGGGACACGTATTCTTCGCCATCCGCGGATACCGCGACGATGGCGCAAAGTACATTGCCGACGCCATCGCGCGCGGAGCCGTGGCGATTGTTTCCGAGCTGCCTCGTGCGCAATTCGAACTGCCTTCCGCGATTGCCTGGATTCAGGTGCCCGCCATCCGCTTTGCACTCGCGCAAGCGGCCTGTGAATTTTACCAGCATCCCACGCGGGAACTGGATTTGGTGGGTGTAACCGGAACAAACGGAAAGACCACCACGGCGTTTCTGATCGCCTCCATTCTGGAAGCTGCTGGCCGCACTCCCGCGCTGTTTGGCACCATCGAGAATCGCCTGCGCTTCAGCGACAGCGCCAGGAAAATTGCCGCGATGCAGACGACGCCGGAATCGCTGGATCTGCAACGCTGGCTGCGCGAGGCGCTTGCTCTGGTCGGGCGGTCCAGCGCGATGGCCGCTGTGATGGAAGTATCCTCGCACTCGCTGGCCATGGATCGTGTGGCTGGATCGCGTTTCCACACCGCGGTCTGGACCAATTTCGCGCGCGATCATCTGGACTTTCACGCCACCGTGGACGACTACTTTTTTGCCAAGAAAAAACTATTCCAGCCCGCATCATCGAATCCCGGGGATGCCAGCGGTGGGCTTGCGCCCAAGGTAGCGGTTTTGAACGCCGACGATCCGCGGTTCACCGAAATGCGTGAAGGACTCACTGCGCGAATCATCTCCTTTGGCATGGATCATCCGGCGGATGTCAGCGCACGCAATTGGAAAACCTCCGTCGAAGGAATCAAAATGACCGTAAAAACGCCGTCCGGAGAAATGGAAATTCAATCGCGTCTGCCCGGCCGGCATAACGCCAGCAATCTGTTGGCGGCCGTAGCCGCCGCGACAGCAATGGAAATTTCGCCGGAGGCCATTCATGCTGGCCTGGCCGAAGTCACCGTGCCCGGACGATTGGAGGCCATTCAGGAGGGCCAGCCGTTTGCCGTTCTGGTGGATTACGCGCACACCGAAGAAGCCTTGCGCTCCGTAATTGCCGCCGCCCGCGAGATGACCAAGGAAGGCTCGCTGGACGGTTCATTGATCCTGGTCTTCGGCTGTGGCGGTGATCGCGACCGCTCGAAACGGCCCGCCATGGGTCAGGCCGCCGCCGCCGCGGATCAAGTCATCCTGACATCGGATAATCCGCGCTCGGAGGACCCCTTGCAGATCATTAATGACATGCAGGTCGGCCTGCAAAAAACGGGAGCGAAATATGTGATCGAGCCTAACCGCGCGGTTGCCATCGCCCGCGCGCTGCGGGAGGCCCGGTCCGGCGACACCGTGCTGATCGCCGGCAAAGGCCATGAAGACTATCAGATCATCGGATCTGACCGGCTTCAGTTCGATGACCGCGAAGTTGCCCGAGCGGTCCTGCTGGGAGATTGATTTTAGCGGTTGGCTGCAAAAGTTCCACGGATGTCATTCCGAGCGTCGCGAGGAATCTGCTTTGCGGTAATCACGCCGGGGAAAGCCGATTTCTCGCTACGCTCGGAGTGACATCTGATCGCTCATAATTGGTAATAGAATTATGCAACTAAGCCTACAGGAAATCTCGGCCACGCTCGGCGCTGCAAACAGTGACTCATCGCTGACTGTCGCCAAGGGTTATTCGATTGATTCGCGCACCATCACCGCGGGCGAATGCTTCTTCGCCGTGCGCGGCCCGCGCTTTGACGGACATGAGTTTGTCCGTGCGGCGCTCGATTCAGGAGCGTGCGCCGCCGTGATCGCTTCGGAAAAGCTCAACGAATATCCACAGGAGTTGCGCGACAGGCTGATCGCTGTCCCCGACCCAGCCCTCGGCCTGCAGCGCCTGGCCGCGCACGTGCGACGCAAGTGGGCCGGGCCTGTGGTGGCCATCACCGGTAGTACCGGGAAAACCACGACGAAGCAGATGATCTCGTCGCTGCTTTCCACGCGCTTCCGCGTGCATCAGAATGAAGGGAATCTGAATAATCAATTTGGGCTGCCGCTTTCTCTGCTCAAGCTGGAGAGTGAATCCCAGATTGGTGTTTTTGAGCTGGGCATGTCGGCTGCCG
>CAMBEY010000039.1 GCA_945865705.1 Candidatus Sulfopaludibacter sp. SbA3 | reverse complement strand
GGGGAGATTCTTGATTAGTGGTTCATTTCGACTGGCTATGCGTCTTGCGTGCTGACCGGGCGGGAGCGGTCGCTTCGGGTGTTGCAGTGATCGACTGGAATCGGAAACGCCACTGCGCTACACTTGCGCTTCCAGATTGTCGCAAAGTGGAACAGCCCCAATGGAGATTATTCAAATTCGCCCGTGGCAGATGACGGACAAAGCACCTCTGCTGCGCTACGCTGACAACCGCAATGTCTGGATCAATCTTACTGACGTCTTCCCGCATCCATACACGGAAGAGGACGCTGACCGCTGGCTGTGGCGCTGCGGCGCGAGGCAGGCCCCGCACATGCACTTCGCCATTGATCTGAGCGGAGAGCCCATCGGTGGTGTGGGGTTTGATCCGATGAATGATGTCCATCGCAAGACGGCCAGCATCGGTTACTGGCTCGGCGAGCCGTTTTGGGGTCGCGGTATCGCCACTTTCGCGTTGAAGCTAGCCACGGATTATGCTTTCGCGAACTTCGAGCTAGAACGCCTGCAGGCCACCGTCTTCGAGTGGAACCCGGCGTCGGCGCGCGTGCTGGAAAAAGCGGGCTACCAACTTGAAGGCCGTCTGCGCAAAGACATCTGGAAAGATGGCAAACTGGCCGACGCGTTGCTCTACGCCCGCCTGCGACCGCTTAGGTCGGTCGCTTAGGTAAAGACCAGCAGTGATTCAGGTAATGCTTGCGCAAGGAACTTTTCCGGCAGGAGGATTCACATGAATTCCACAAGACGATTCGTCACCACCAAGCTGCGCCGCGCGCTGCTTTTTCTCGCCGTTTTTGCTGGCCTAATCGCGTCATTGCGCGCCGCGCCTGAAGACGACCTGCTCGCGCTCTATCGCACCGGCACCGTCTTCACCGCCGTGCCGGAAGCCGTGTTCAACCAGCAGGGATTCGATCTGCCTGACGGCGGCGGTAGTGTAAAGGCTCTGGCGACAGCCGCGCCCGGCGGAGCATTCGACCCGCGCAAGCTGGAAGCGATTCCCGCCGCCAAGCTCGGCTATCGCGCCAAGTGGATCGAGCATCGCTACAAAGTGTATGGCATGGACTGGGACATCGGCGGCCTGCTGCTCACGCCGAATCAAGCAACGCCGGGCCTGCCCACGATGGTCATCATTCATGGCGGCTCGTCTAACTGGTACGAGTTCTACGTCGACTTCTTCAATAACCCCGGCCTCGGCCAGTACCTCGCGCAGAAAGTGCCGGTGCTGCTGCTGACCATTCCCGGCAATTACAAACACGGCGGCTGGACGGATAACTCCTACGCCGAACGCATTCCGGCGTATCTGCTGGACCGTGAGCTGACCGCGCAGGATGCGCGCGTGCGCAATGCGGTCTATACGTTTCGCGTGGTCGTCGACGGCGTGCGGCAGATCATCGAGAAGACCACCACCGGGCCTCTCGTGGTGGTGGGGCATTCGACCGGCGGCGAGATTCCCTTCCTGCTGATGGACACGCCGCTGCAGTCGCGCATGAACGGCCAGTTCCTCGGCTGGGGCAGCGGCGGACCCTCGGCGCTGGACAAAATTCTCTCGACCCCGGAGGAGCATCGCGAGAGCAACCTGCGCCGCTACTCTCAATACGCTCCGGTACAGACGCTGCGCGCGCGCAGCCCCGGCGAGTATGCCTACGAGAGCGTTTATATCGGCCCGCTGAATCCCTGCAAGGGAAAGGACAAGTTGGAAGTGGCTACTTGCTGGTTCCGGCAAGAGGAGCGCCGCCGCCCCGTCTTCAAGCAGAAGTTGCAGGACGTGGAGCACTCCGGCGCGGATGTGTTGCTCGAGCAGACCGCCATCGAGATTCGCGCAGCGCTTCGCACCAACAACTCATCGCTGAACGCGCAGGAGGTGATCAGCGACCTGTTCATGACCAACCGCGCGCCCATGACCGGATACAAGAAAATGATCTGGCTAGTGGGCAAGCTCGACGGGCACGCGCGTATCGAGAACGGTATTCCGAGCGAAGCCGAGATCGCCAACGAATTCCGCAAGCGCAACCCCGGAGTGCCCATCCGCGTCGCGCTGTTCGACCTGCCGATTACCCACTACGCACACGTGGAACGCCCCAAGCAGTTGGCCAGCGCAATGATCACCGCGCTGAAGTGGCTACAGGAAAAGTAAAGGCGATCACGGGGTTGGAGGATGGTAGCCACGATTGTTGCGGTGGCTGGAAACAAGCGCGTGCGAGCAAAAGCTCTTTGCGCCTGCTCGGGCCTGCTCGGGACGAATCGGCATTTGTAACGCTGGCCCAAGCTCACCCAATCCGGTTATAATCGGGCGCGGCAGTCTTGCCGAACGTAACTTCTTTTTTGTTGGGGGGGGAGTGTTTCTATGGCGCGTGGTGTGAACAAGGTGATTCTGGTGGGCAATCTTGGGCGCGATCCTGAGTTGACCTATCTGCCTTCGGGCCAGTCGGTGGCGAAGTTCTCGTTGGCCACCACGCGCGCCTATAAGGACAAGACCGGAGAACTGAAGGAAGAGACCGAGTGGCACAACATTGTCGCCTGGGGGAAGACCGGCGAGATCTGCGCGCAATACATGAAGAAGGGCGGGCAGGCTTACGTCGAAGGGCGCATCCAGTCGCACAGTTGGGAAGATAAGCAGGGCAACAAGCGCACCGCGATCGACATTGTCGCGGACAACGTGCAGATGCTGGGTCGCCGCGGCGACGGCGAGTCCTCCGGCGGCGGATCGTCCCAGTCGTCGCAGTCGCAGCGGGCGGCGGGCGCCGGGCGTCCGCGTTCGCAGGAGTCGCCGGCGGATGACGACAGCTTTGGCGGTGGGGGCGGTGGCGAGACGCACTCGCAGATCACCGACGACGACATTCCTTTCTAAGACAACTTTCAATAATCACGCACTCATCGAGAGGCCGGGGTAGCTGCCCGGCTTCTTGGCGTTGGGGTGCGTTCGCCTCAGCGCAACTCCCGCAAACAGAGACCTCCGTCACTCCCGCACGGGTATAAAATTGTACAGGGAGTAGAGAGCCTCATGACCCGACAGCCAGCGGCCGCGGAGTTCTATGCCGGAGATTGCGCCGGTGCGGCGGAACGGTTTCTGCGAGACTTCATTCCGCCGGTGGAACCGGCGCACATCGTTGCGGGAGTAGTCCCGCACGCGGGCTGGGAATATTCCGGCGCGGTCGCCGCGCAGGTCTTTGGCGCGATTCAGCGGGGCGCCATCCAGCGAAAGCAGCCTGTCGAGACGTTCGTCATCTTCGGCGCAATTCATCGCCGGGCTGGACGCAACGCGGTGTATGCGCGCGGCGAGTGGGCAACGCCACTGGGGCCGGTGCCGGTGGATGAAGACTTGGCCGCCCGTATACTGGAGGCGACGACACTTGATGCGGCGTCGCGATTGTTGGCCGATGATCCCCAAGCGCATGCTGGCGAGCACGCGATAGAAGTCCAGTTGCCGTTCATCCGGCACTGGTTCCCGCGGGCCAGCGTGGTGCCCATCTCGGTAAGCCCGGATATGCAGGCCGTGGAGATCGGCCAGCGCGTTGGCGATGTGCTGAAGAAGTTAGGCCGTGAGACGGTTGTGATCGGCTCCACGGATCTGACGCACTACGGTGAGCCCTATCAGTTCAGCCCCAAGGGCGAGGGCGAACGCGCCCGCCAGTGGATGCGCGGCAACGATGAGCGGATCATCGATCTGGCGGTTGATATGAAGGCGGAGCAGATCGTCAACGAAGCGCGCCAGCATCAGAATGCCTGCGGAGCGGGTGCGCTGGCCGCCACTGTGGCCGCCGCCGCGCGACTCGGCTCCCAACACGGAGTCATGCTGGATTACCGCACCAGCTTCGACGTGGCGCCCGAACCGGTCTTTCGGATGGCCGTGGGCTACTCCGCGATTGTTTTTTAAGGATGCCTGCCGAAGGTGAGCGGCCGAGGACGCAAGATGGCGAAACAGAAGAATCTGCAGTTGACCACATGCCGTATCTGCGGTGCGCCGACCAGCCCAGCTAATCCCGACTATCCATTCTGCGGTGATCGCTGCCGTGAGCGCGACTTGGGTAACTGGGCCAGCGAATCCTATCGCGTGGCCGTCCCCATCACAGCGGAAGATGATATCCCTGATATGGCCGATGATATGGCCGATCCTGATTTATCAGAAGATGAAACGTAGCGCCGATAGCCGTTCAGTCGCCGCCCACCGGGATTGCGACTGGAATTTCCGGCACGTTCGGCCATATACTGAAAATCGAGATAGATTGACGCAGCAATGGTTCTGGTCGGTGTCGTTGGTAATTTGAATTATGGGAAATATCATATCCAATCTGTTGCAGCGGAGATCGCTGAACGGCAAGCCCGTTATCGAGCAGATCGCTCCGCGCGCCACCATCAGCGGCGGCGAGTTGCAGATTCGCGGACATGGTTTTTCCACGGTCGGGTCGCCGCCCCCGCAGGTTCGTTTGAACGGCGTGGATGCGGGACTCACGGTGTCCTCCGACCGACTGCTGATCGCACGCATACCGGAAGGCGCGGTCTCCTGCAACCTGGTGGTCAATAACCACCGCGAGTCCAGCGATGGCGTGCCCATAGAAGTCGGCGTACCCATCGCCGAAAATATGCACCCGGTGGGCAATCCCGCCATCGACCGCGACGGGAATATCTTTGTTACCTTCAGCGGCTCGCGCGGACAGAAAGTGCCCGTGGGCATCTATAAGATTGATCCCAACTACAACGTGAAAGCATTTCTCTCGGAGGTCATGAACCCGACGGGGCTGGCCTTTGATCGCAAGGGCGATCTGTTCATCTCCAGCCGCTTCGACGGCAATATTTATCGCGCTACGCCGTCCGGCGAAGTCTCCACCCATGCCGAGGGCATGGGCGTGGCCACGGGCATCGCGTTTGATGGCGATGAGTTTCTCTACGTGGGCGACCGCAGCGGGACCATCTTCAAGATCGCTCCCGACCGGCAGATTTTCGTCTTCGCCACGCTGGAGCCGAGCATCTCGGCCTATCATCTGGCGTTTGGTCCTGATGGCTATCTCTACGTAACGGGTCCGACCACTTCGAGCTTCGATTGCATCTCGCGCATTTCGCGCACCGGCGTAGTGGAAAAGTTTTATCAAGGAGTCGGTCGCCCGCAGGGCATGGCCTTTGATGTGGACGGCAATTTGTATGTGGCGGCATCGCAGGCCGGTCGCAAAGGAATTCTGCGCATCAATCAGCAAGGTCAGTGCGAACTGGTGGTCTCCGGCCCGGGGCTGGTGGGACTGGCCTTCACCACGGGAGCGGCGATACTGGTTACCACCGGAGCCGTTTATCACCTGAACATGAATGTGCGCGGTCGCCCGATGCCCGAGAAGACAATCGAGAAGACGCCCGGGAAGTAAATTCTCTCGCGTGCTGCTTCCAGTAGCGAACTCAAATTCCCATGAACGCCGAAATCATCGCCATCGGTTCGGAAATGCTGACGCCCTTCCGCACCGACACGAACTCTCTTTTCCTGACCGCGCGGCTCAACGAGCTGGGTGTGAACGTGGTGCGCAAGACTGTCGTCGGCGATGACCAGCCGCGCCTGACCGAAGCCATAGCGCAGGCCTGGGAGCGATCCGGGATCGTCATGACCATCGGGGGGCTGGGGCCCACGGCAGACGACCTTACGCGGGAGTGTGCGGCGGCTGTGCTGGGCCGCGCGCTCAAGTCCGATGCCGCCATCGCCGAATGGCTGGTGGCGCGATTCCGCTCGCGCGGCATGGTGATGCCTCAGATCAATCTGCGGCAAGCCATGGTGATTGAAGGCGCAACGATATTGCCCAACACACGCGGCACCGCGCCCGGCCAGTGGATGGAACACGATGGCAAGCATCTGATCCTGCTGCCCGGCCCGCCACGTGAGATGGAGACTATGTTTAGCGACGCGGTTCTGCCTGCTCTGCGCGAGCGGTTGCCGCGCGCTTATCTGCGCCGTCGGCAACTGCGCATGACCGGGCTAACCGAGTCGGCGGCGGAAGAGATCATCGCGCCGATCTTCACGCGCTACACCAATCCTGTTACCACCATCCTGGCCACCCTTGGTGAGATACAGGTCCATCTAATGAGCACTGCTCCCACCGAGGCAGAGGCCACCGCCTGCGTGGATGATCTGGCCGCGCAATTGGAGAAAGCTCTTGGTGCAGTGGTGTTCTCAAATGATGGGAAGGGCCTCGAGACCGTAGCGGGAAGTTTGTTGGCCGCGCGCGGTGAGTCGCTCGCCGTCGCGGAGAGTTGCACGGGCGGGTTGCTCGGCGAGCGCGTTACCGCCGTTGCAGGCAGCTCGAAATACTTTCTTGGCGGCGTCGTAAGCTATGCGGATGCAGTGAAGGAAAGTCTGCTCGGTGTGCCCGCCGTGATGATTGAAGAACATGGCGCGGTAAGCGAGCCGGTGGCGCGGCAGATGGCCAACGAGGTTCGCGCTCGTCTCGGCGCGACCTACGGATTGTCCATCACGGGTATCGCCGGCCCGGATGGCGCCTTGCCGGGCAAGCCTGTCGGGCTTGTTTATATTGCACTCGCAACTCCGGACGGCACACCGGACGGCACAAAAGTTGCGATGAAGAAGTTCACCGGCGAGCGTGAACCGGTTCGCTGGCAAGCCGCGCAGGCAGCACTCGATCTGCTACGCCGGCATTTGGCTGGCCTGGACTGATGGGAGCTGAGTCAGCAACTATGAGCACGCTGGCCATCATCGGTGCCGGAGGGTGGGGCACGGCCCTGGCCGTTACGCTGGCGCGCAACGTGGATCGCGTGAATCTGTGGGTCTTTGAACCCGATATCGCGGAGCGCCTGCGCCGCACGCGAATCAACGAAGTGTATCTTCCGGACATCACCATCCCGCCGAACGTCGCACCCTCCGCCGACCTTGCCGGTACTCTACAAGGCGCGGAAATTGTGCTGATCGCCGTGCCCTCGCCGCACGTGCGCCGCGTCTGCGAACAGATGCTGCTCATCGTTTCAGCGCAACAAATATTTGTCAGCGCCGTCAAAGGATTGGAATATGGTAGTCAGGAAGATGGCACGCTGCTGCGCATGAGCGAAGTGGTGCGTGAAGTATTCAGGCCACGCTTTATGCCACGCATTGCCGTTCTTTCTGGTCCCACCTTTGCGCGGGAAGTTGCTCGCGGCACTCCCACTGCGGTGGTGATGGCCTCGGAGGACGAAGACCTCGCCGTGGAACTACAGCGGCGATTTTCGACGGCGACATTTCGCCTGTATACGAATACCGATGTCATCGGCGTGGAGCTGGGCGCGGCGGTGAAAAACGTGATGGCCATCGCGGCGGGAATCTGCGAGGGGCTGGAACTGGGATCGAACGCGGTTGCCGCGGTTATCACGCGCGGGCTGGCAGAGATCACGCGGCTAGCCTGTGCCTGCGGCGCGCGCCGCGAGACCCTGTCCGGGCTCGCGGGATTGGGCGACCTGGTCCTTACTTGCACCGGAGCGCAGAGCCGCAATCACTGGGCCGGTGTGGAGTTGGGGCGCGGGAGAGCTCTCGCTGAGATCGTCGGTTCCACGCGCATGGTCATTGAAGGCGTACATGCCACCGCCGCCACGCTGGAGCTGGCTCGCCGTCAGGATGTGCAGATGCCCATTGTCGAGCAGGTGCACGCCATCCTGCACCAAGGCCGCTCGCCGCGCGACGCCGCGCGCGAGTTGATGGAACGCAACCTGAAGCCGGAATAAATCAGAGCCGCTACCGTCAGGGAGCGGTGGTTCGTTACGTAGAACACCCGCTTCTGGACGGTCGCGGTTCTCTCAACAAGGCTCATCAAGGCCCAACGGTGAATACGAAAGGAGTGTTCCGCGCGTTAGGGTTGTTCGTTCGAGGCTCCACGCGCCATTGGCCGGTGGGAGAAAATTCGCCGAGTTGCATCTCGGCCACGGCGATGAAGCCATGCTCCGGCGGAGTCAACAATGTGAAGGAAGTTTTTCCAGACATCGGCTTGCCATCAGGCGGTATCCATACAAACTCGACGATGCGCTCGGGCACAGGCGCCTCCGCATCGGGAGCTGCTCCCTTAGCCAGCCACTTCGACCACAAGATCATCCGCCGGTCTTTTGATTTCGAAAAATTAGTTTTGACGCTCCCGGGCTTTCCATCCACCACGCTGTCGGTGAGCAGGAACTGCTCCAGTTCAAACGGGGATTCGACGGAGGCAGCAGGAACGTTCTCTTCGTCGCCACTCGGCCATGTACCTTCGGTAATGAATCGCTGAATCTCCGGGCCGAACATGCGGAAGCCAATCCACAGAAAAATCATGATCGGCATAATGTAGCGCGACCATGCCGGCGCAGGCGGCGCGGCGGGCCGATCATTGGCCGTCTCATCTGCTTCGGCCATTTCATCGGTTCCTGTTTCTTGTGGGATATCGGACGGATACATCGCGCCGCCGAAGGGCGAGGTTCCCGCGCTCTTCGGTGTTGTGCCCGGGGGTGTTGTGCCCTGCTGTGCTGAGCTTTGTGGTGCTGTACTTTGTGTCGGCGTGCTTTTTTGAGATTGCTCCGGCTTCCAACCCTGCAGCGCCTTGAAGGTTTTATCAGCCGCTCCGCGCGCACTCGAAGCCGCATTTGGAATCATCGCGCTGCACTTGGGGCACTCTTTCATCTGCGCATGAATCCGGTTTCCGCAAGTTAGGCAACGCATTTGATGAAACTTCCTTCCGTTCACGGCACAATCACATCAGCACAGGACCAGTCGACGGACCTTGCTGATGCCACTATGCTACAATTTTTTGCAGCGCGCGTCTTCTCTAGCAGGGGTGCAGCAGAGGCGCAGTAGGGGAAAAAGGCTTCCAATTGCGGATACTCCACCGGCAAATTTTCAAGGAGATACTCTCGCACGGCCTGTTGGGGCTGGTGCTGTTCACGTTTGTGCTGTTTCTGCGGGACACCACGCGCCTGCTGGAACTCATCCTGCGCGATACGGCTGTGTGGCGGCAGGTAGCCTATCTGACGCTGCTGGCCTTCCCGCCCGCGCTCGCCTTCACGCTGCCGATGGCGGTGCTACTCGGCACGCTGATCGGGCTGAGCCGCATGTCCGCCGACGGCGAGATCACCGCACTGCGCGCGGCCGGGGTGAGTACTCGCATGTTGCTGCCGCCTCTGCTGACCTTCGCGCTGCTCGGTAGCGGACTGGCGCTCATTTTCTCGGCATACGCCGCGCCCGCCGCCAGCCGCGAGCGCGTCCTCGCCGAGCGCGAGATTGGCCTGCGCCAGATCGCCTCACAACTCAAGCCGCGCGTCTTTGAAGAGCGCTTCCCGAATCTGATCCTCTACGTGCAGGATGCCATCGCCGGGCCGCAGCCCGCGTGGAAAGGCATCTTCCTCGCTGATCTCACCAATCCCGCGCGGCCCAAGATTACGCTGGCCAAAGACGGCGTGCTGTTCAATGACGTTGAGCACGGCCAGTTGCAGTTGCATCTTTCGCAGGGGACCGTGCATGAAACGGGGTCCACGCCGGGCGAGTACTCCATTGCCAGCTTCGAGTCCACGGACATTCCGGTGCGCCTGCCCGCGCCCTCTCCCAGCGCCGTGAAGGCAAATCTCCAGCGCACCAACGCGGAACTCTACGCAATGAGTCAGGCGGCAGTGGCGGATGCGGATGCGGATTCCGTCGAGGCGCACACCGAACTGGACATGGAACCGCTCATGGAACTGCACAGGCGATTCGCGCTGCCGATGGCGGCGTTCTTCCTCTCGCTGATCGCCATCCCGCTGGGACTGGCGGCGCACAAGGGCGGCAAGTCGTCAGGGATCATTCTGACCATACTGATGGTGGGCGGCTACTATTCGCTTTTCATCGGAGGCATTTCGCTGGCGCGCGCCGGAACGGTGGCCATCTGGGCGGGTGTATGGGGCGCGAACTTTTTCTTCGGCGCTCTCGGCGTATACATGCTCAGTCGCGCCGACCGCGTCAGCCCGCTCTCGGATCGTCTTGTGATGTTTGCCGAGTGGCTGCCCGATACGCTGCGCCGGATAGCAAAAGCTCTCTCCCGAAAACGCCATGCCGGTGAACCGGAATCGTCCCCTGCCCTCGGCGGAATGCGCAATGGAATGCCGGGGCCGCTGATACTGGATCGCTACATTTTACGGTCGTTTCTTTTGTATCTGGTCATCACCGTCGCCGCGCTGGTGCTGCTGATCGAGATCGTTACGTTATTCCTGGATCTGCTCAGCGACGTTATTGAGCATCAAATACCCGCCAGCATGGTGGCGGATTATTTCCTGCATTTGACGCCGCACCTGATCTACGTCATCACGCCGCTGGGCGTGCTGGTGGCCGTGCTGGTGAGCTTCGCAATCCTCAGCCAGAACAACGAAATCACCGCGGCGAAGGCCTCCGGCATCAGCCTCTATCGACTCGCCGCGCCGGTGCTGGCCGCCGCCGCAGTGCTCAGCGTGGGCCTGTTCTTCTTCGAGTATTACCTCGTCCCCGTTGCCAACCGCCATCAGGATGCCGTGCGCGACCGCATCAAGGGTCGCCCCGCGCAGACCTATCTGCGCCCCGACCGGCAATGGATAGTCGGCGAAGGCTCGCGCATCTACTTTTACAATTTCTTCGAGCCGAACGAGCAGGTGCTGGGCGGCGTGACAATCTTCGAATTCGATCCGGCAACCTACGAGCTGAAGCGCCGCTTCTCCGCCGAGCGCGCGACCTATATGCAAACGCCGGATGGATCGGGGCCGGGATGGGTATTCTCTTCCGGATGGGAGCGCGACTTCAGGGCATCACCTTTAGGCATCTCCGCAGGCCTGTCCGCAGGCATGTCCGGTGCGCCTAGTGTGGACGAAGCGCCTGGTGCGCCAGGTGTGCCTGGTGTGGACGAAGCGCCCGGCATGATTGCCTCAGTCCACTTCGAGCAGTTCGAGATGCGCGCCTATCCCGAGCTGCGCGAGCCACCGTCGTACTTCCTGAAAGAGGTC
Source organism: Candidatus Sulfopaludibacter sp. SbA3 (assembly GCA_945865705.1). Classification (GTDB taxonomy): domain Bacteria; phylum Acidobacteriota; class Terriglobia; order 2-12-FULL-54-10; family 2-12-FULL-54-10; genus SHUM01. The sequence continues at coordinate 3,870 of CAMBEY010000039.1, read as the reverse complement.
AAGCAGACCACGCAGATGAATTACACGGAGCTGCGCAGCTACATCGACGACCTGCAAAAAAGCGGCTTCGACGTGGTGCCGCTGGCCGTGCAACTCCAGCGCAAATTTTCCTTCCCGCTGTTCGTGCCGATCATGGCCCTGATCGGCTTGCCCTTCGCCTTCTCCATGGGCAAGCGCGGCGCCCTGACCGGCATCGCCGTCAGCCTCGGGATCGCCATGGCCTTCTGGGCCACCACCAGCCTGTTCGAAGCGTTGGGCAACTTGAACCAGTTGCCCCCCGTCGCCGCCGCCTGGTCGCCGAATCTGCTATTCGGCCTCGGCGGCTTGTACTTCTTCCTGCGCATCAGAACATAGGTAGCCTCCAAAAATCGAATGCTATTCCGCCTCGACTAGCCTTTACTTGCTGTGGCACAATCGGCCCATGAAAAAGTTGGCGGCAGTTTTGTGTTGCTTGTTGGCGCTGAGCATCAGCGGCATGGCGGCGCAGGAAGGCGATCATCAGCATGATGCTCCAGCGGCGTCGCATGAGCATTTGGGTCATGACATGTCGGCGATGGCGGGCGCGGCGTCAGGCGCACCGGTCAAGCCGCGCAAGAGCGCCGAGGAGCTTGCCGCGGACAAGCGGTTCTCGGAGTTCAACCATCGCTTCGCGGGGATATTTGTTTTGCTGGTGGGGTTGCTGGCGGTGGCTGAGCCGAAGCTGGCACAACGGCTCGCGTGGATGCGCTATCTGTGGTCGGCGCTGTTCTTTATTCCCGGCGTGTACCTGCTGATCTGGAGCGACCCGGAGTCGTGGCCAGTGGGCAATCAGACGCTCCGCTACGTCATCACCAGCAACATGCAGGTGTTGCAACACAAGCTGTTCTCGCTGCTGCTGCTGGCCCTGAGCGCGGTGGAGTTCGTGCGCATCCGCAAGCGGTTGCAATCGGCGTGGGTGTCGGCGATCTTCCCGGCGCTGGCGGGAGCGGGCGCGCTGCTGCTGCTCTATCACGACCCCAACGCTCATGCGACGTTGGGGCCGACGGCACACGCCGACATGGAAGCTGTCCAGCACCAGCATCTGGGATTCGCCATCACCGGTTTCGGCATCGCGCTGGCCAAGGGCATCGCCGACGTGGGCAAGTTCCAGCCGCGCCTGATGCGCAACCTCTTCGCCATTCTGATGGTCGTGCTGGCCGGCCTGCTGATGACTTATACCGAGTAGGCAGGGAGTCGTGAGCTTTCGTGCAACAGGCGTGCGACAAGCAGTGAAACTACACGATCAAAAACTTACTCTGATTTTGAACACAACGGATCACAACAGAACGCGGCGGATTAAACTTGCCGAAGGTGGTCCGTTGCAAATCGTCAGATGAATGGTGAGCCGGGCGGGACTCGAACCCGCGACCCTCTGATTAAAAGTCAGATGCTCTGCCAACTGAGCTACCGGCTCGTCGCATGCCAAAGGGATAATGGTGCGAACGTCTCTAGAGTTTAGCACAGCAGCGCTTGTTGGATGCAGACACGGAGCAGCGATGGAATGTTGCGGCTCTGTTTATTCTTTCAGAAGTTCTTCCAGCTCAGTTTCATTGATGATCGTCAAGCCCAGCTCGCGCGCTTTGTCGAGCTTCGATCCAGGGTCCGCGCCCGCCACCACGTAATCCGTTTTCTTGCTGACTGAGCCGGTAACGCGCCCGCCAGCCTGCTCAATGCGCTGCTTGGCCTCGTCGCGTGTTAGCCGTTCGAGCGTGCCGGTCAGCACGAACGCCTTGCCCTCCAGCGCGCCAACGGCCTTCCTCTTTACTTCCTGCTCGGGGCGGAGTCCAATCGCCTCCAGCCGATGAATCAACTCGCGGTTGCGCTCCTCGCCGAAGAAGTGACGAATGCTGGCGGCGACGATGGGGCCTACCTCGAACACCGCCTCCAATTCTTCCTGCGAGGCCTCCTGCAATTTCGACATAGTCCCGAAATGATCCGCCAGCAGCGTCGCCGTGCGCTCTCCGACAAAGCGAATGCCCAGCGCGAAGATCAGCCGGTCCAGCCCGCGCTGGCGGCTCGCGTCAATCTCCGTCAGCAAATTCTCCGCCGACTTTTTTCCCATGCGCTCCAGCGCGACCAACTGTTCTTCGGTCAACTGATAGAGGTCCGCGAAATCCTTCACCAGCGCGCCGTCCACCAGTTGATCCACCAGCGCCTCGCCGAGTCCATCGATGTTCATCGCCTTGCGCCCCGCGAAGTGCAGGATGGCCTCTTTCAATTTTGCCGGGCAGCTTGAGCTGACGCAGCGCCACGCCACTTCACCTTCCTCGCGCACGACATGCCCGCCGCAGATGGGGCAGCGATCCGGCATCACAAATTCGCGCAACTCGTGCTCGCGTTCTTCGCGCGCCGCGAGATCCACGCGCAGCACTTTCGGGATCACTTCGCCGCCGCGCTCGATCACCACGCGGTCGCCGATGCGCAGGTCGAGCCGCCGAATTTCATCCTCGTTGTGCAATGTGGCGCGCTTGACGGTTACGCCGCCTAGCGCCACCGGCTCCAGAATCGCCACCGGCGTGAGCGCGCCGGTGCGGCCCACCTGCACTTCGATATTGTTCACGCGCGTAACGGCCCGTTGCGCGGGAAATTTGTACGCCGTCGCCCAGCGCGGCGCGCGGGCCGTGGAACCCATCTCGCGTTGCAGCGCGATCGAATTCACTTTGATGACGATGCCGTCGATCTCGTATTCCAGCCCGGCACGCTGCGTGTCCCACTCGGCGATGAACTGGATCGCTTCGTCAATGCCACTGCAAAGTTTGCGGCGCGGATTGACCTTGAAGCCCAGCGCCGCCAGCGTCTCGAGTTCCTGCCACTGCGTTTCCAGTGGCGCACCACCATCTACGAGAAGCAGGTACGCGAAGTAATCGAGGTGCCGCTCCGCCACCACGCTTGGTTCCAACATGCGAATGGAACCGGCGGCCGCGTTGCGAGGATTGGCGAAGCGCGGCAGTCCCGCAGCTTCGCGATCGGCATTGATTTTCTCGAATGCCTTGCGGCCCAGCAGCACTTCGCCGCGCACTTCAAACGCCTCACTTAAGGACAACTGTTTCATTTCGCTGCGTGGCACCGACAGGGGCAGGGAGCGAATCGTGCGTGCGTTCGCCGTCACCTCTTCTCCCGTGGCTCCATCCCCGCGCGTGATGGCGCGCGCCAGCGAACCGCCTTCATAGACCACCGCCATGCTCATGCCATCGAGCTTTAGCTCGGCGACATATTCAATGTTCTCGCGCCCCGCGCCTTCCTTCACTTTACGGTCGAAGTCGCGCAACTCCAATTCGCTGTAGGCATTGTCGAGCGACTGCATCGGCACGCTGTGGTGCACGGACGCGAAATCCTCGCGCGGCGCGCCGCCCACGCGCTGCGTCGGCGAGTCGGAAGTTATGGTCTCGGGATGCTCCGCTTCAAGTTGCTTCAACTGATTGTAGAGAGCGTCGTACTCGGCGTCGGAAATCTCCGGCGCATCGAGCACATAGTAAAGATGCTCGTGGCGGCGAATCTCGTTGCGCAGCTTCTCAATCTTTTTGATGATGGTCGAATCGGTCATGGATGGAATGCCAATGGAATGTTGACGGTCTCTAGCGGCTGCGCGCAAGCGCGGTGACGATCTGGTCAATAACCGTCATCACGCTGCCCTCATCATCATTATAGTGGTTGGCGAAGATGGTGAACGCCAGCAAATCGTTGCTCTGATTGGCCACGTATCCGGCCAGCGTGGCCACGCCTTGCAGGCTCCCGGTCTTGGCCCACACGCGCGCCGTGGTGTAGCGTCCGCGCAGACGGTTGCGCAGCGTGCCGTCCACGCCCGCCTCGGACAAAAGCGCCGTCCACGCCGCGCCGTGTTCTGACTGGTAC
>CAMBEY010000038.1 GCA_945865705.1 Candidatus Sulfopaludibacter sp. SbA3 | reverse complement strand
AAGAAAGTATTGCGCGAAGGGGACATCGTTAGCATAGATGTCGGCGTTGAAGTAGATGGATATTACGGTGATTCCGCGATTACCGTACCCGTGGGTGAGATTACCCCGGAATTGCAGAAGCTGCTGAAAGTTACGGAAGAGTCGCTCGGAGCCGCTATCGAACAGATGCGGTTGGGCAACCGGGTGGGAGATATCTCCGCTGCGGTTGAGCAGCATGTAGTAAAAAACGGTTTTTCGGTGGTGCGGGAGTTTGTCGGACACGGCATCGGTCGCAAACTCCACGAGGACCCCAAGGTTCCTAACTACGGGCCGGCGGGGCAGGGGCCGAAACTGAAAGAGGGAATGGTGTTAGCCATCGAGCCGATGGTGAACATGGGCCATTACGCCTCCCGCGTCCTGCAGGACCAGTGGACGGCGGTAACGGAAGATGGCAGCCATTCGGCGCATTTCGAGCATACGGTGGTGGTAACAACGAACGGTCCATGGGTTTTGACGCGGCCGTAGTCAGCACTGCAGGTGGCTCTAATAGACGAGGTTTCAGGATTATGAAAGTTCGAGCATCGGTCAAAAAAATTTGCGATAAATGCAAGGTGATTCACCGCAAGGGCGTGGTGCGGGTGATTTGCGCCACCAAGAAACACAAGCAACGGCAGGGATAACGCTAGCAGATGGTGTGTCCGCAATCGTCTGGTTTTATTGATGGTCGCATCGGGACAGGTTTTCACTTAGCAGGAGTATCGGAAGTTCAGGAGGAGCAGTATTATGGCGCGAATCGTGGGCGTGGATTTGCCCTTGGGAAAGCGCGTGGAGATCGGGTTGACCTACATTTATGGTGTAGGCCGGGCTCGTTCCAACTCGGTGTGCAAGCGCGCGGGAGTAAATGTTGAAACACGCGTGAAGGATCTCACCGAGGAAGAAGTGGCGCGCATCCGCAAAATTCTAGAGGATGATGGCTCTACTGAGGGTGAGCTGCGCAAAGAAATTTCCCTGAACATACGCCGGTTGATCGAGATCGGATGCTACAAGGGAAGCCGCCATCGCCGGAATCTGCCGGTTCACGGGCAGCGTACGCACACCAACGCTCGAACCCGCAAAGGGCCACGGCGTGGCACGGTTACCAACAAGAAGAAGGCGTCCGCAAAGACCTAGGCTGAATCCCAGGTTGTGTCTCAGTCTGGTCAGTAACAGAGACGGAAGATCGTAGGAGCGGGAATGGCAAAGCCAGTAGTCGAGAAAAAAGGCAAAAAGAAGGCCTTCAAGAAAAAAGAGCGGAAGCACGTTACCAGCGGTATTGTGCATATCCAGGCCAGCTTCAACAACACGCTGGTGACGATCGCCGACTTCAACGGCAATGTGCTTTCCTGGTCAAGTTCCGGCTCACTCGGATTCCGCGGTTCGCGCAAGGGAACTCCCTTTGCAGCGCAGCAAGCCGCGCAGACGGCTGCACATGCAGCGCGCGATCATGGGCTTAGGACAGTGGATGTGCGCGTTACCGGACCTGGTTCCGGACGCGAATCCGCCATCAGGGCACTGGCCTCGTCGGGTTTGGACATTAAGTCGATTCGCGACGTTACGCCTATTCCGCATAACGGTTGTCGCCCTCCGAAAAAGCGCAGAGTTTGAGTTGAGTGTGCGATTGCGTGGGTGATTGCGGAAGATTGTAGTGTTGCAGGTTTCAGTTTGACGATGACATTTGAAATTGGAGTTGGTGCAAGACCAGCAGGAGGAAGCAAGCTTGGCTAGAAATATTGGTCCTGTATGCCGGATGTGCCGGCGAGAAGGCACAAAATTATTTTTGAAGGGCGACCGTTGTCAGACGGAGAAGTGCGCGATTGAGAAGCGCAATGTTCCTCCCGGACAGCATGGCCAAGCCCGCCGCCCGAGAATGCTGGGTTACGGCTTACAACTGCGCGAAAAGCAGAAGGTGCGGCGCATCTACGGAGTACTGGAAGGTCAGTTCCGCCGATACTTTGAAAAAGCCGATGTGTCCAAAGGCATCACCGGCGAAATGTTGCTGCAGTATCTGGAGCGGCGCATGGACAACGTTGTTCACCGTCTTGGTCTGGGAACCTCGCGTGCGCAGGCGCGGCAGTTGGTTCGTCACGGGCATTTCCAGGTGAATGGCCGCAAGGTCAACATTCCCTCGTATCTGGTCAAGCCGAGCGATGTGATCGAAGTCCGCGCAAACAGCAAAGAGAACAAGACGATTATGGCCAATCGTGACAGTTCGTCGCACCGCTCGGTCCCTCAATGGTTGGAGATGGATCGCGACAATATGCGTGGCCGAGTACTGTCGAATCCTTCACGTACTGACATTCAGCAGCCGATTCAAGAACAGCTCATTGTCGAATTGTACTCGAAGTAGGCGGCGTGAGTTGATGCAGCGTAAGACGCTGCACGGTGAAAGGCGGATGGTTCATCCCACACCCGCTGGCACCGAATGGACACTGTTTTTCGGGGTGAGATTCAGGAGAAATTATCGTGATGCTCTGGAAGGGTTTTCAAAAACCGAAGCGGCTGGCGGTCAATCTGGAGACGCTGACGCCAACCTATGGCGAGTTTTCCGCGCAACCGTTCGAGCGCGGATTTGGCACCACCGTTGGAAATTCTCTGCGCCGAGTGTTGCTCTCTTCGATTGAAGGAGCGGCAGTTACCGCCGTAAAAATCGAAGGGGTGTTGCACGAGTTCTCCCCGATTCCCGGCGTGGTCGAAGACGCCACCGACATCATCCTCAATCTCAAACAGGTCCCGCTGCGCTTGCATGGTGACCGGCCCAAGACTCTTTCGATCATCATCGATAAGCCCGGTAAAGTCCTGTCCTCCCACATACAAACCGATGCGGATGTGGAAGTGCTTGATCCGAACATCTATCTGGCCACGGTTAGCGAAGGTGGCAAGCTGCATGTTGAGATTCGCATTAAGCACGGTCGTGGTTACATTAGCGCTGATAAGAACTTTGATGACGATTTGGCAATTGGTTACATCCCCATCGACTCCGTGCATTCTCCCGTGCGCAAAGTGAATTACACGGTGGAGCCTGCGCGGCTTGGGCAGGTTACCGATTACGATAAGCTGACCTTGAAGGTTTGGACCAATGGATCGATCGCACCGCAGGATTCGGTCGGCTTGGCTGCCAAGCTTTTGAAGGACCACATGGCCATCTTCATCAACTTTGAAGAGCGCGCCACGACGTATGAAGAATCCATGCCTGGCGGGCTTGAGCTGCGCAATGAGAATTTGAATCGCTCCGTGGAAGAGCTGGAGCTTTCGGTGCGGTCTTACAACTGCCTGAAGAACGCCAACATTCAAACGATCGGCGAACTGATTCAGAAGAGTGAGTCGGAGATGCTGCGCACCAAGAATTTTGGCCGCAAGTCCCTGAACGAAATCAAAGAGATCTTGCAAAGCATGGGTTTGGGCCTTGGGATGCGAGTCGATGAGCGCGGCAACTTGATCGCGCCGGCAGCCATCCGCGAATAGCATCCTGATCACGTAGGCGGATCGGGATAGCACAGAACGAAATTAATGATTGAGAGATAGGTTATGAGACACCGCAGAGCGGGATGGAAATTAGGACGGAACACTAGTCATCGCAGGGCGTTGCTCCGCAATCTGGTGACCTCACTGATGGAGCATGAGCGGATTACCACGACGGTTACTAAAGCCAAGGCGTTGCGCCCGTGGGCGGAGAAAATGATCACGCTGGGCAAGGCCGAGACTCTTCATGCCCGCCGCCAAGCCGCTGCCTTTCTTCAGACTCCACTTGCAGTGAAAAAAGTGTTTGACATCTTGGCGCCCCGTTTTTCAAGCCGTACCGGCGGGTATTTGCGCATTATTCATCTCGGACCCCGCCTCGGCGACGGAGCCGATATGGCCATGGTCGAACTAGTGGGCAGCGAGCTGAAGGAACAGGTTACTGAAAAAGAGAAGAAGAAGCGGGGAAAGACAGCGCCCGCTGAAGCAGAGGCAGCAGCCGAAGCTCCAGCCAAGAAGGAACCAGCTAAAAAGGCTCCTGCTAAGAAAGCCCCAGCTAAGAAGGCCAAAGCCGAGAAATAGAATTATTCAAGTCGGTTTCTTTGTTACGTATATTGCCAGAAGGGAGAGACTCGGTCTCTCCCTTCTTTTTTGCGCGCATAGGGATTGCGGCCAGTGCCGGTTACGAAATGATGAAGACGATGATCAGATAGGTGGCCAGCGCCCATTTAAATTGATTGGCACGCACCGAATGAGCTTTCTTTGCCCAATCCCAGAACATCGCGGAAAAGATCATAATGAGGACCAGTAGGGCCGTGGCCACGGCGGATTCCCAAAAGGGAAGATTAGTTCCCAGCTTGCGGAGCATGTTCCATCTGGGATTGTAGGCCGATCCGTACAAGACCAGCAGATGTGCAATGTAGATATAGAACGACTGCCTGCCCAGTAGAGCCAGCAAATGGAGCGCCCTGCCACGATTGCTCCCTTGATTGCTCGCGGTACCGATCTCCATTCTGCGAAACAGCGCGCCGAGCAACGCCAGCAGGCCGATCCGCAGCCAGAGATACCAGGGACTTGACCACCAAAACTCCGCGTAGAGCGGTGGCCATGGAATGCCCGCCAGCAACGTGCTGACCACCATCCCCACTCCGCCCGCAACAATTGTGAGCTGCAGAAATCTGGACTCTTCGTTGCGGGTGCATGCCATCTGGAAGCGCACTCCCCATGCCGCACCAGCAAACGTAAACGCCGCGTAAGGAAATAGAGGAAAATACGAGCTGTAGTGTCGACTCAGTACGGTTCCCACCCACATCGGTAAACTGGGTGCGATGGCCCAGACCAGCGGGGTAGCCAGGCCCATTCCCAACGCGAGTCCGATGCAGATGCGGACCAGCGATTTCTGGGATGAAGCCCACGTGCTCAACCAGCGCAGCGCCAGCACGCTAATCACTATGCACTGCAGGACATTGAAGTTGAGTAGGATGACAAACTGTTCTGGCGTGCTGGAGAAAAACGTTTGGCGAAGTGAGAAATAGCTGAGCTGCAGACCGTAAGCCATCAGCAGGACATTCAGCAGTCGCCGGCGCCGGCGCCAATTCCGTTTACGGTCGGCGGCCGGATCGGCAACTCTCCTGAGATCTGCTGAAGTTTCCAGGGTAAAGGCAAACGCGGCTCCGGCAGCGAACAGGAAGATTGGTGCTGGCAGGCCGTGAAAAAGTTCATGGATGTCATAGGCAAAGGTCGCCCTAATCCGGTGGTCGAGCAGGGCACGCATCGCATGGCCCTCGATCATCATCAACACCGCAACGCCGCGCAGCAGATCAAGAAACTCGTATCGGGATGTGCGTGGAAGGTTCTGCGATTCCGCGGAAGGCTGGGACATCAGTGGCAGTCAAGTCCAATTAGCAGCCCAGCGAAGGTGAAAGAACAGTCGATACCGGCTGCTGTGAGTTAGTCGAGGCGGTAGTTGGGAGCCTCTTTGGTGATGATAACATCGTGAACGTGGCTCTCACGCAAGCCGGCGGTGGTGATGCGCACGAAGCGTGATTTGGTCCGCAACTCTTCGAGATTGGCCGCGCCGCAGTAACCCATGCCCGAGCGGAGGCCACCGACTAACTGGAGCACCATTGATTCCAGCGAGCCCTTATGAGGAACGCGGCCCTCAATGCCCTCCGGGATAAGCTTGTCGCGCTGGACCATATCTTGCGAGTAACGGTCGCGGCTGACTCCGGTCTCCATTACGCCGAGCGATCCCATCCCGCGATAGGCCTTGAAGGTGCGGCCTTGATAGAGAACAAACTCGCCCGGACTTTCGTCGCAGCCGGCCAGGAGATTTCCCACCATTACCGAGTGAGCTCCAGCAGCTAGAATCTTGGTGACGTCCCCGGAGAACTTGATGCCTCCATCGGCGATTACAGGAATACCGGAGCCTTTTGCGGCTCTGCACGACTCCATCACAGCAGTGATCTGCGGGACGCCAGCGCCGGTAACCACGCGCGTGGTGCAGATGGAACCGGGCCCAATTCCTACTTTGATGGCATCCACGTCGAGTTTGGCCAGGTCGAAAGCACCCTCATAGGTAGCCACGTTTCCTGCGATGAGGTCGACGCCGATAAGCAGCCGGCGCAACGTCTTGACGGCTTCCAACACGCGAGTGGAGTGGGCGTGGGCTGTGTCGATAACGATTACGTCTACTTTAGTTTTGGCTAACTCCAGGGCACGTTCCACGAAATCGCCAGTGGCGCCCACAGCGGCCCCCACGCGCAAGCGACCTTTGTCGTCCTTTGCGGCCAGAGGGTACCGTCGCTTTTTCTGGATGTCCTTAACGGTAATCAGCCCGCATAGGTTGTACTGGTCATCCACCACCGGCAATTTCTCAACGCGATGGCGCTGGAGAATCAACTCGGCTTCTTCCAGCGTTGTTCCGACAGCGACGGTAATCAGATTTTCGCGGGTCATCGCTTCGCTGATGGGCAGATCGAGGCGCGTCTCGAAGCGCAGGTCGCGGTTGGTGAGGATTCCCACCAACTTGCGATTCTGGGTGACGGGGACGCCGGAGATCTTGTAGCGTCGCATGACTTCCAGCGCGTCCGAAACTTTTTGATCCGGAGGCAGCGTAACCGGGTCGGAGATCATACCGCTCTCGCTGCGCTTAACGCGATCTACTTCCAACATCTGCTTCTCGATCGACATGTTGCGGTGGATGATGCCGATCCCGCCCTGCTGAGCAATGGCGATGGCCATGGCCGCTTCGGTTACCGTGTCCATGGCGGAACTGGATAGCGGACTGTTCAGGCGAATGTTGCGAGTGAAGAGCGTGGCGGTGTCGACTGATATGGGCAAAACGTCCGATAGGCCAGGAAGCAGCAATACATCATCAAACGTGAGACCTTCGGAAATGGGGAGAATGGCCATGAGTAGGAGAATATCCAAGTATAAAACATCCTATCAGGCCAATGATGGAGCGTCAACGGGTCATCCACTCTGGGGGAGAAGCGGCGTCCTGGATAATAAGCTTCAGAATCCGCACGGTGACTTAGGATTGCACTGGACAGAGGAAAATTTAGAACAGCTCTGCAACCTTGCCGAGTCCCACATCGAGCTTTTTTGCGGTCGATTGTAGTTGCCGGGCTTTTTCATTCAAGCCACGGCCTCCGCTGGATGCGGCGAGTTGCAAAAGAAAATCCTTGTGATTGCGTCCTTCGTAAAGCAGATAGACGAGCGAATCATGATGACGTTTCCAGAGAAATTCCGTTCCCTTTTTTTCAAGGTACTGGGGTATCTCTTCGTAGATCCTGAAGACGATGGCAATGGCTCGGATTATGCCGCGAGCGTAGTCGGCGCGAAAGCTCTGCTCGCTTTCCGGAAATGGATTGCGCATCGCCCCGGCTTCCCACTCATCCAGCTTCAACGGAGCGAAGGAGTTGGGGATCGAAGTGGTATTGGCATTCCCGCGTACGCGCATAAGCATCTCTTCCACGCGATTGCGAAGGTAGAGACTTTCCTGCTCTGCATCGACTCCCATTTGCTTCAGTTGCTGCTCAGGCGAGAGCTGCTGGGAAGCCAGATTTCCCGCAGCCGTATGTTCGTTATCCTCCTTGCGGCCATGTTTGCCCAGGTTGCTGAAGGCTGCACCTGTCAACCGATAGTCGCTGGACAACAACTTCCGCTCGTCCGGAGCCTCGGTGCTGGGGTCCGATTTCGCAAATTCGTGGACCTGCCGCAAGGTGTCTTGAAACAAAGCATGAAACTGCTTTCCGAAGAATAGATTGTAATTGACGACCGCTGTTAGTACCTCGGGATGAAAGAATTCCTCGCCAAATAGATTCTTCATGTCTCGAGCGCGTTGAATAATGTGGGAATCAGTTATCTCGTTGAAAGTTCGGAAGTATTTCACCTCATCGATCAAGGCTGGCATTTCCATCAGCATGTCTGCTGACTGCATGGAGAGATTGGGGAACTCCATGCCGCTAAGAATCTCATTGACATCCATTTTAGGCCAAGCGGTGGGCTGTTGGTTTCCACCTTCCCTCATGCTAAAGAGATGGGTTACTAGCCAATCAACCTTGTCGTGATCTTCCTGCGAATGGACCGGCTTGCTGACAAGGAACCGGATGAGTGAGCGCAGGGCGGAGTCCTTTGGATTGTTTTCCAAGACGTGCGTTCGCAGTAGATGTGGGGTAACGGCAAGATTCAGCAATTCGATCCAATGGGCAGTCTCTTGCGAAGCTCCTGCGTTGCCTTTACCGGCCGGCTCATGGGCGACTGTCTCGTCGGCGACTGCTTGTTGTACCGCTTCCGGCAAGGGAAGCGGGTGACGGAGCAATCGCTCGATTATGGTTTGATAAATTAAATTGATTTCTTGAAATTCTCTGTGGGTAGTCATCCCGAACCCCTCTTCAATCAGAAAATTCCTTCATTGGTACTATCGAGTATATTCTGTAATTGGGGATGTCGAACCGAGGAAATTCTCGAACATTTTGGGATAACGCCAATTCGCTGTCGCGGACGGTCAGTAGTAAGGCGGAGTCCTGGCGTTTATGAGGCGAGCCGGTATCAATTCTCAGCAACTGGCCCCAGCAACTGGCCTCGGCAATTGGAACTATGCCAATACTTTTCGCTGTCGCTTTGGCCGGGCTTCTTGCGGCGCATTCAGTTGCCCCATCTCGGTGAGACAGCCTTGGCATAGCCAGACCAGAACGAGATTGCCCAGTATGTGTCGATTGCATTCCGTCACGTTTTGACAGCGCCAGCAAACGTCCAGTGACTCGACGACCCGGCGGACGTTGTCTCTCATTGCTTTGATGTCCTGTATTGGGATGTCCTGCATCGGGATATCCTGTAGCTCCGCCAATTGATGTTTCATGCTCGTCTCGCTATTCTCTCCATCAGCCGGTTCTGGCGATGGGGCTTGGAATGGGGGCTGGAAATCAGATCCACTGGCCCCTGATCCAAAGTAGCCTGAGGTGGCAAGTAATCCAATGGACCATAGGTCTCAATTTGTCTCAAGAACCAATAGGTCTGGCATACTACACCGAAAGCGCCGGCGAGTCCGCCTGATCGCCATATTCTCATGGCATGCCCTGTCATTAGCCCGGTGCCTGATTCGGGAGTAGAATAGAAAAAGGGCGAAGGGGGCCAGTTTGGCGATGATTAAAGAGAGATCAGGCTTAGTGATTGCCGCTAGTTTTCTATTGCTTGTAGTCACCGCAGCAGCCGGGCGAGGGTCGTTATCCGTCCGAACGCAGCGTCAGACTCAAGCCAAGCCTGCTCTAGCGCATCCCCAGGAACGCCACTTTGGAAATATTCGCCAGCTCACCTTTGCTGGTGAGAATGCTGAAGCTTACTTCTCCGATGACAATCGCTGGCTGGCCTATCAGGGCCATGATGGCGCGGAAAGTTGCGACCAGATATACTTGATGGATGTGCAGGGCGGCCAGCGCCGACTGGTTAGTACGGGCCAGGGCCGCACAACTTGTTCGTACATTTTTCCCGGACGCCAGCGTATTCTCTATTCGTCAACGCATTTGAAGAGCGCGGCATGTCCTCCCAAGCCGGACTATTCGCGCGGATATGTTTGGCCCATTGAGGACTCCTACGATATTTTCACGGCGAACTGGGATGGGTCGGGGCTGACACAATTGACCAAGCAGCCCGGCTACGATGCCGAGGCCACGCTCTCCCGCGATGGGAAGAAGATAGTCTTCACCTCGGTGCGTGATGGTGATCTGGATATCTACTCCATGGACGCCGATGGATCGAACGTCCGTCGCCTCACAAGTGAGGCGGGATATGATGGAGGACCATTCTTTTCCGCCGACGGGAAGCAGATCGTTTACCGTGCGCATCATCCTGGGAATGGGCCTGGTGAGGGAAAAGAGCTGGACGATTACCGCGCGCTATTGAAAGAAGGACTCATCCGTCCGACGAAGCTGGAATTGTTCGTGATGAATGCCGATGGCAGCAACAAGCGGCAGATTACCCGCAATGGCGCCGCAAATTTCGCGCCGTTCTTTCATCCGGACGGCAAACGCATCATATTTTCAAGCAACTCGGCTGATCCCCGTGGCCGCGAGTTCGATATATTCATGATCGGCGTTGATGGACAGGGGCAGGAACGAATCACCTACAGTGATGGTTTCGACGGCTTCCCCATGTTCTCCTCCGACGGCAAACAGCTGGTCTTCGGCTCCAATCGGAATGCCGCGAAGCAGGGCGACACCAACGTCTTTATCGCAGACTGGAAAAACTAATCCTAGCCTCACTGTCCTCTGCTGCTGACCACACCGGCACCTATAAGTTTTTGCCCCTGTAGAAAGGATTCTCATGGAAGAGCGACACCGCATTGCGGTTTTTATTGATTTTGACAACATCGAGATCGGCGTAAAGAATACGCTGCGGCGCGAGTTTGATGTCTCCCCTGTGCTGGAAGCGTTGAAAGAGCGCGGCGAGATTCTCACCAAGATCGCCTACGGCGACTGGACTCGGCATGGGCAGATGAGCCGTTCGCTTTCGCAGCATGGCGTCCAGATGGTCCAGCGCCATCCCGGCCCGCGTGGCGACAAGAACGGCGCGGACATCAACCTCTCGCTGGATGCGCTGGAGATGGCTCTCACCAAGCCGCACATTGACGCTTTCGCTATTGTTTCTGGCGATAGCGATTTCATCTCGCTGGTCGAAAAGCTAAAGCAGTATAACAAGACCGTCTATATCGTCGGAGGCAAGGCGTTTACGAGCACCATATTGCAGCGCAATTGCCGCGAGTTTATCAGCTATGAAAGTTTGTTGGGCACGCCCACGCCTAGCGCGTCCATGCAGCGGCCTACCCGCCAAATACAGTCACCGCGCGCGCCGCAGCACTCGCCTCAGCAGTCTCCCCAGCAGTCTCCCCAGCAGTCTCCAAGGTCCAGCGCGGCGCTGCCTCTTTCCCATGTTGCTTCGCTCCTCTATCGCACGCTGGAGGTGATCGCGCGGCGTGAAGTAACTCCGCAGCTTGGGTTACTGAAGAGCACCATGATGCAGCTCGACTCCACCTTCACGGAGCGCGACTATGGTGCCAGCTCTTTCCGGCAGTTCATGGAGATGCTACAGAGGGAGCGCATGATCGAGATCAAGCGTGTGGACGGCCAGTTGCTCGTCGAGCAGCCTGCCGCCTCCGTTGCCAATCCGCCCGCTGATCCGCTACTGCAGTCCGAGCACGCGCTGCCCATTCTGTTCCGTGCGCTCAAGGTGATTGACGAGAATGATCTGTGGGGCGAATTAAGTTTCAGCGAAGTGAAGGATTACGTCCAGCGAGTCGAACCCGAGTTCGATGAAAAGCGTTATGGCTTCAGCCAGTTTGCCGAGTTGCTGAACTATGCGCAGGACGTGGGTTTGGTTCGGCTGGAGCCCGATGTGGATTCCATTTGGCGGGTGCGACCTGGTGTCCAGTTTTCTCCCAGCCGTAATTCTTACGGTCCGTCGAAGGCGGCCAAGCACGTCCCATCTACCACACCAATCCCCCCAGCAGTGGTGGGTCGGACTGACGCCGCTCCGGCCTCATTGCAGGGTACGCCTGAAATAAATGCCGAAGCTTCCGTCAGCAGTGAGGAGGCGATCGCCTCGCCGCCGGCTGTCGCGAGTACGGCGGCACCCAAACCACGCCGCCGGGGCGGGGCAGCACAGCCCGGAAGACGGGGTCCCAGCAGTGGCGGACGACCGCGCCGGGGATCGTCGCATTCGCGTTCCCCTCGTCCACCTCGCCCCACTGTGCCGCCAACGGCTAAGGAGTAATTCGGTTGTCCTAAGAGACGGTCGGAATTGCTCCGTTCCATTCGCGCCACTTTTCAAGCCGCCGCCTGTCCCACAATATGGATAGAGGAACGGGTGTCTCCATTTCCACCGGGAGGCAAAATTCTCACCGGTTCCGCCGCCGTTAGCTGACGGAGCTCCTGGCCCTGAGCCGCTGGAGCCCTCAGCCCTGAGCAAATGAAGATGCGCAAGCGATATCTGATTGCGGGATTGGTGCTGGTTGCCGGAGTTGTCTGGGCAATCTCCCAGGTTTCTTCCAATCCGCATTTTCAGCAGTTCCAATCGCCTGGGTTCTGGAGCACTGTTTCCAGTGCCAATCCCTATTACCTGATTTTAGCAACTTTATTTATCAGCTCCACTTATCTGCTGCGCGCCCTCCGCTGGCAGGTTATGCTGCGTCCCACGAGAAAGACCAACCTGAAAAATGTACTGGTGTCGACCGTGATCGGCTTTGCGATTGTAGGTATCGTTGGCCGCCCGGGTGAGTTTATCCGCCCGTTTCTGATCGCAAAGAAGGAAGGCGTGGCCGTTTCCTCCCAGATTGGTGCTTGGACGCTGGAGCGCATTCTGGATAGCCTTGCCATCGTCGGTTTGCTTGGTGCTTCGCTCTGGCTTTGGCCGCCAGCTATTGCTGCGGGAACCGCCGCGAGCGACTTGCTTGAAAGTTTTCGTCGCGCTGGAGTCGTCCTTCTGGTAATGACCATTGGTCTTTCCTGTGTCCTTACCGTCCTCCACTACTATCCTTCCATTGCCCGCAATATTCTTCGGGCCATGACGCAGCTGCTGCCAGACAAATTCCGCGCGAATTTGCGGAGCATCTTTGACCACTTTATTTCAGCCTTGGCGGTGATCGGCGATCTGCCGAATCTGCTGCTCGCCCTGTTATCTACCGCCGCGGTCTGGATGCTGGTGCTGGGCACCTACTGGAGCGCGGCGCAGGCGCTGGGCGGTCCCATGAACGGAATCAATCTGGGTGGTTTGACACTGGTGATGGTTGCCAGCGGACTCGGATCGCTGGCGCACCTGCCGGCGGTGGGGGGCGGAATTCAATTGGCCACGGTGCTATCCCTTACTCATCTATTCAATGTGCCCGTTCCCGTTGCGAGCAGCATGGCGCTATTTGTTTGGGTGATTACCTACCTTCTTGTTCTCATACCCGGACTGCCGCTGGCCGCCCGTGAGGGCATAACCTGGCGAAGCTGGAGTACGCTTCCGCAACCCAGCGAGTAGATACCCAACAGAGCCGCGACCGAGAGGGAGCGGCCCGGTACTATACGGTACGACGGTTACTAACTGCCAATTGTCGCACTGATCCGCTCCCTCTCAGTTGCGGCTCCGTTGGAAAAACTCCAACCGAATTCCCGGCACTCGGTCCCTCTCCAACTTTGCGTTATACTGGAAAGTCGCGCCGGGCGACTTGGAGATTACTGTGAGGGGCGCCGGCGATGACGCTGGACAGTAGTTGGATGGCAGGGTCATTCACCGAAGGGTTTGCTATGGGCACCGAATGAGTTCGCTAAGGGGCAGCCATGAAAATTGATCGCAAGATGAAGCACCGCAGCTTTGAAGTCTCCGAGGGGCCGACGCGCGCGCCGCATCGCGCCATGTTCCATGCAATGGGCTTCACCGACGAGCAGATTGCCCGTCCCCACATCGCAGTGGCGTCAAGCTGGAACGAGATCACGCCCTGCAACTCTCATCTGAATCATCTGGCCAAGAAATCCAAGGAGGGCGTTACCTCCGCCGGCGGCACGCCATTCGAGTTCGGGACTATCGCCGTCTCCGATGCCATCGCCATGGGGCACGAGGGCATGAAGGCCTCGCTGGTCAGCCGCGAGGTCATCGCCGACTCGGTGGAAGTGATGGCCATCGCCGAGCGTTTCGACGGTCTGGTAACCATCGCCGGCTGCGACAAGAGTCTGCCCGGCATGGTCATGGCGCTGGCCCGTCTGAACATTCCCGGCGTGTTCCTCTACGGCGGCACCATCCTCCCGGGAACGTACTGCGGCAAGGACGTTACCATTCAAGATGTGTTTGAAGCCGTCGGCGCGCACGCTCGCGGCAAAATCAATGACGCCGAGCTTTCCGCGCTGGAGCACGCCGCCTGCCCTGGCGCCGGTTCCTGTGCCGGACACTACACCGCCAACACCATGGCGGCGGCGATGGAAGCCATCGGCATGTCGCTGCCCGGCACGGCGTCTATTCCCGCCGTGGACGAGCGCCGCCAGGAGGCCGCTTTCCGCTCCGGCGCGGCGGTGCTGAACCTGCTCGAAAAGGGCATTACTCCCCGCGACATCATGAAGCGCAAGAGTTTCGAGAACGCCATCGCCGTGGTGGTGGCCACCGGCGGCTCCACCAACGCCGTCCTGCACCTGCTCGCGATTGCCAGCGAAGCCGGTGTGCCGCTGACCATTGATGACTTCACCACGGTCAGCAAGCGCACGCCGCACATCGCCGACCTGCGACCCGGCGGACGTTTCGTCATGGCCGACCTCGATCGCGCCGGCGGCGTCCCCGTGCTGATGAAGATGCTGCTCGACGGCGGCTATCTGCACGGCGATATGCTCACCGTTACCGGCAAGACCATCAAGGAAAATCTGAAGGACGTGAAGGTCAACCTCACAACGGAAGTTCTCTACCCTGTTTCCAAGCCCCTTTCGAAGACCGGCACGATTGTCATCCTCAAGGGCAATCTTGCTCCCGAGGGCGCGGTGGTCAAGACCGCAGGCGTGAAGAATCTGCGCCTGGAAGGTCCGGCCCGCGTGTTTGATGGTGAAGAGGCAGCGATGAAGTCGATTCTGGCCGGGAAGGTCAAGGCCGGCGATATTGTCGTGATCCGCTACGAAGGCCCCAAGGGCGGTCCCGGCATGCGCGAGATGCTCTCGGTTACCGGCGCGCTGCACGGCGAGGGATTGGGCGACAAGGTCGCGCTGATGACAGATGGCCGTTTTTCCGGCGCCACGCATGGCTTGATGGCGGGCCACGTCGCTCCAGAAGCATTTGTTGGCGGCCCCATCGCGGCGCTCAAAGAAGGCGACCGCATCACCTTTGATGCCGAGAAGGGTATCCTCTCCGTGGCCCTTACTGCCGAGGAGATAAAGAAGCGCTTGAGCAAGTGGAAGGCTCCGGAGCCAAAATACACGAGGGGCGCGCTGGCCAAGTTCGCCAAGCTGGTATCGTCCGCCGCGGAAGGCGCGGTCTGCCGCTAAGACACTGTGTGGAGCCGTGCGCAAGGCCACCGCGTGGCGGCGTGCGCAAGGCTCCCGATGGTCGCCTCGCGGTGTGGGTAGCTGGCGCGGCCATCTGAAATTGAGTTTACGTGACGCGAATCCGATTACGGCTTGATCTGGCAGGGACGGTTGGCACT
>CAMBEY010000037.1 GCA_945865705.1 Candidatus Sulfopaludibacter sp. SbA3 | reverse complement strand
TACGATAAAGCCATGTATCGCAAACGCAACCAGATCGAGAGACTCTTCCGTAGACTCAAAGGTTTCCGCCGCATCTTCTCCCGCTTCGATAAACTCGACGTCGTCTTCCTCGCTTTCCTCAACTTCGCCCTGATCGTCGAGGCCCTCCGATAGTGTTAACACGCCCTAGAATCTATAAATGGCTTCGTATACAAGTGGGAAGTGGTCGGAACAGGGGAGGATTGGAATTGCGCTGCGCACACCTCAACCGGATCGGAGAGCAGTGCCGTGATCAAGCGATCGCCACCAGCCAGCTATGCGCCTATCATGCCGGCATTCTCGAAGGTCGGGAAATGGGAAGCTCATCGGAAGATGCACACAGCTCCAACTTAGGTGGCATGGGCCGGAAATCCCGATTCCCATTCATCTACCGCGTGGCCGCAGGACTGCTGCTGCTCATCTTCCTAATCGAGATTGCACAATCGCTGCGGGGTTGGCTGGACTTCTAACCGGGGTTTTCTTCGTCGCCCTATCAGCCAACGATATCTTCTCCGCCATCCACACCCAGAGTATTTCCGGTCAGCCAGTAGGTGTTGGGTAATGCCAGCACTCCGATTGCAGCGGCGATATCTTCCGTAGTAGTCAGGCGTTTGTATGGATTACGAGCCTCTGCGTCGGAAATCAATTTATCGCTCCCGGGAATCTTGCGCAATGCAGGAGTATCAGTAACTCCAGCACGGATGGCGTTCGCTGTGATCTTGCGCGGCGCAAGCTCCATGGAAAGCTGGCGAACGTGCGATTCCAGAATCGCCTTGGCGGCGGAGACCGCGCCATAGGAGGGCATGACTCTTGTGCCGCCGGAGCTGGTCATCGCGTAAATGCGACCGCCTGCCTCCATCACGCCGGCACCCACCACCGCTTGCACCCAATAGACCAGGCTGTGCCCCATCACGTCGGCGGTCATGTCCATCTGTGCTCGAGTTATCGTCGTCTCGCTGCCCACCAGCGGATGGAGCGAACCGAAAGCCAAAGAATGCATTAGCACACGAACCGTGCCGGGCTTTTTGGCGAACTCTTCCTGAATCTTCGCCACCACCTCTTTGCGCTTCTCCTCATCGGAGGCGTTCATGTTGAAGAAAATAGCCTCGCGCCCGTAGCCTTTAATTTTGCTGATCACTTCTTCGACATGAGGCATAGTCCCGCGCCGGTCCAGGTGCACGCCGAAGATGTTGTAACCCAGCCGCGCCAGCTCCAGCGCGGTGGCCTCGCCGAACCCGCTTGAACTGCCCAGTATCAGTGCCCACAGTTGCTTTTCCATCGTCGTTTTCGTCAAACTCCTCGTCTGGTTTTTTCTTCGCCGTACTCATGAACTCCGCACACCATACTATCTTGCGGAGCCTACGGATACTGCATAACCCGCATCAATTTCCATTGGATACTTCAGTCAATGCCTCGCGCAATTCGAATTGCCGCGTAGTGTCGCTGATGGAGGAAATGTGAATCTCCACGGTCCGGCTGCCGGGAAATGTTCGCTTCATCGCCGAGCCTAGCTTCTCGCCCCATTCAATCAGCACCACGGCATTTTCGGCCAGCAGGTCGTCCAGCCCGAGTGTCATCAGGTCGCGGGCATCCTCGATGCGGTACAGATCAATATGATATACGCGCGGAGACGATTTGCGCGCCATTCCATATTCGTGAATCAAAGTGAAGGTAGGGCTGGTAACATCGGCCATTGCCGCCGCACCCAGCCCTTCGACGATGCCCTTGGTCAGTGTCGTCTTCCCCGCTCCCAGATCCCCGAGCAGCAGAACCAGCACGGGAGGGTTGAACTGGCCCGCGATCTTCCGGCCCAGATCAATGGTCTCCTCCGGCGAGTGCGTAACATATTGGACGAGCGGCTCTGGAGCGCTACTCAATTTGCCCTCGAATCATCTCCGCCGCTTCCGGCAGAGCGTCGATCAGGTCCGTAGCGATTAGCGAAAGTTCGCCCTTGCGCGCTGCCGCGCCATCGCCTGCCGCGCCATGCCAGTAGACTGCCGCGCTCACGACTTTCTCCACCGATACATCGGGGTGCTGCCCAAGCAACGCGGCAATCATCCCCGTCAACACGTCGCCCGTGCCTGCGGTGGACATCCCAGGATTTCCAGTGGGGTTCACGTAAACTTGCCCGGTAGGCTCGGCAATAAGCGTGCGATATCCCTTGAGAACGAGATAGACATGATGTTTCATGGCGAAATCGCGAGCCACATCGACGCGGCGCAATTGGATTTCACTGACGCTAAGGCCCGTCAACCGGGCCATCTCCCCGGGGTGCGGAGTCAGCACCAGCGTGCGGCCCTTCCCATCCAGCAACTCCGGCGCGCCAGCAAAAGCGTTCAATCCATCGGCGTCGATGACCATCGGCGTGGACGAAAACTCTTGAACGACTTTACGGACAAACTCGGCTGTCTGTGGATGTGCGGATATGCCGGGTCCAATGGCGATCACTGCTTTGGCACGCGCTACCGCCGCGAATCGCCCTCGATCAAACGCCTGTGGCGAGATGGAACCCTCGCTCGACTCGGGAAGAGCCTCCGTCATAAGCGCGGGAGATGCGGCGGCTACGTCTGATTGAGCGCTTTGCGCGGTGGCGACCGTTACCAAGCCTGCTCCGGCACGCAAGGCGCTCAAGCCAGCCATTCCAGTCATGGCGGCGGCCCCGCTTTTGCCACGGGACCCTCCCACTACCAGCACATGTCCGTAGCTGCCTTTGTGTGAGTCGGCAGGCCGTGGTGCCAAAAATGGCGCTACATCTTCCGGGCAGAGCAGGTTTAGGAAATTTGCAGTTTCCTTGCTATAGGCGGATGGCGGAGTCCCAATGGAAACGATGACCAATTCACCCACGTTCTCAGAATTTGGCGGAAAAATCTGGCTGGGCTTCGGAGCAGTAAAGGTAACAGTGCAACATGCTTTCAAGGCTGGCCCCAGCGGAGCGCCCGTGTCGCTAGGCATGCCCGAGGGCATGTCCACCGCCACTATCTTTGCGTGTGCCAGAGTCGTGGTGATGTCAGCGATTATCTTCGCAAAAAATCCAGCCACGGGACGGTCAAGTCCTGTGCCAAGAAGGGCGTCAATCAGTAGAGTTACAGGCAGTATTTCAATGCGAGCGGCGGCCCATTCGAGTTCGTTGCGCGCCACAAACGGCTGCAATCCCCACTTCAGCAGCAGCTCATAATTCGCACGTGCATCGCCTTGCAGCTCGGTGGGATCAGCCAGCAGGACCACGCGCGGACGAATCCCTCGCATCAGCAGATGCCGCGCGACGACAAAACCGTCGCCACCGTTATTGCCCTTGCCGCAGACAACACCGATCCGCTCGCGGCCGAGCGCCGGAAAGCGCCGAGCGAGCGTCTCCACCACGTCGCGGCCGGCATTCTCCATCAGCACCCGCCCGGGAATGCCCAACTGTTCGATGGAGACGCGGTCGGCCTCGCTCATCTGCTTTGCGGTCAAAAGTTTAATGGGCATAGCTGATTTTTATGGCGCTATCGAACGGCAATCGCATGGAACATATCAGCATCCGGCAACCATTCGCCCGTCCAGTCATCCAATACCTTGGCGCTTCGAAAATGCAGTTAGGGCACCAAGAATTAGTATAGAGGAAATCTGCGCTAGAATAGTGGCTAGAGGCTTTACCGGAGGTTCATAACGCAATGTTCTTCGATCCAATGTATTTCTTATTCGTGGGGCCGGGATTGCTGCTCTCCCTGTGGGCCAGCTTTCAGGTGAAACGGACGTTTGGCAAGTATTCCAAGGTGCGCACGATGCGCGGCATGAGCGGCGCGCAGGCGGCAGCGGAGTTGCTGCGCGGCGCGGGCATCACGGACGTGAAGATTGTCCGCCACCACGGCATGCTCACCGACCACTATAATCCTCTCACCAAGACGCTGGCTCTCTCCGAGCCGGTCTACGACTCTGACTCGATCGCGTCCGTGGGCGTGGCCACCCACGAAGCCGGGCACGCCATCCAACATGCGCGCGCCTATGCGCCGCTGTGGCTGCGCTCGGTGCTGGTGCCTACGGCCAACATCGGTTCCAGTCTTGGCTATATCGTGATGACCGCGGGCCTGATGTTCTCTTCCGCCAACATCGTGTTGTTTGGAGCGGTGCTGTTCTCCGCCGTGCTGCTGTTCCAAGTGGTAACGCTGCCGGTGGAGTTCAATGCCTCGAACCGCGCCAAAGCGCTGGTGGTGGAGTACGGCATCGTAACGGCGCAGGAGCGCGCGGGCGTCGACAAGGTGTTGAACGCGGCGGCGTTGACTTATGTAGCCGCCGCCATCAGTACGCTGCTCACGCTGCTCTACTTCCTCATGCGCGCCGGACTGCTCGGCGGCCGCCGCGACGATTAGTCGCGCGCCATCAGCGCGCGATATTCATATGAGATCAATGCAGACGATCTTAGCGATTGGCGAGCGTCTTTAGCCCCGGCGCTGCCAATAGATATTCATCCGCCGTTACCAGCGTCAGGCCGTAGACAATCGCGGTAGCGGCCAGCAGGCGATCAATGGGGTCGCGTTGTTGAAGTCGCAACCGGCCAGCTTCTCTGGCCACTCGGTGAGTGACTGGAGCCTCTTTCCAATTTCCCATCGCCAGAGTTCTTTCCAACCATTCTTCTGCGCTAATAATTTCGCCGAGCCGTTTTCGTTCCACCAAAAGCAGAATCTCCCACACGCTAAGCGGAGAGAGCCAGAATTCATTGTCGGAATTTTCGAGGGCTGCGACGACGCTTGGGCTGAGCTTTTCCGGCTGATTTAGGCTCCATATCCAGATGTGCGTATCCAATAGTAGTCTCATCATTCAAGGCTGCCCAATCCACTCCGTCCGTGACCGGAGAAACTATATCGCCCAAAATATTCAAGGTGCCGGCCATGGAACCCAGCCAGCTTTTCGGGCGAGGGGATGCCGCAGGCGGGATGATCTCGGCCACGGGTTTCCCGAAACGAGTGACGCTGACCGGCTTGCCAGTCTTGCGGACACGCTCCAGCACCGCCAGGCAGGTGGCCTTGAACTTCGAGATGGCAATCTGCTCCATACGTAAACCGTAGCATGGTCAATTGACCATGGTCAATTCCCCCGCCCCTCGCCCCGCCCTCGCCACAGGTAATACACCGGGATGCCCAGCAACACGATGACCAACCCCGGCCAGGTGTAAAGCGGCTTGTAGATGAGCAGATTGATCTCAATGAAGCCCACCAGGATGAAGTAGAGGATCGGCAGCCACGGGAATCCCCAGGCGGAGACGGGCCGCTCAAAGCCTACGCGGCGGCGCAAAGTGAACATCACAGCCAGCGTCAGCGCCAGAAACAAGAGGCTGGCGAACGTGATGTAGTCGAGCAACTGTCCGTAGGTTCCGCTCAAGGTGAGAAAACAGGCCCACACTCCCTGAATGACCAATGCATGGACCGGCGTCTTGTATTTCGGATGCACTCGCGCCGCAGACTGAAAAAACAGCTTGTCGCGGCCCATGGCGTAGAACACGCGCGCGCCCGCCAGGATCAATCCATTGTTGCAGCCGAAAGTGGAGATCATAATAGCCGCCGCCATCAGATACAATCCGGCGGAGCCGAAGATCACTTGCGCGGCGGCGGTGCCCACACGATCCTCGGCGGCGTATTGAATGCCGCGCGCCATTAGAGTCTGCCCGTCGGGCGAACCCTGCAGAGGCAGCACTTGCAAATAGACAAAGTTCGTCAGGATGTAGATACTGCACACAATTCCCGTGCCCAGCAGCAATGAAAGTGGGAGATTCCGCCGCGGGTTTTTCACCTCTTCGCCGGTGTAGGTAATGTAGTACCAAGCGTCCGCCGCGAACACCGGCCCTACCATGGCTACGGCGATTAAAGTTAGGGTGGCCAAGCTCCAGTCGGCATCTCCCCAGAAATTTCCATTGCCATAATTGGCCTGTAGCACCTCCGAGCTGCTGCCGATCAAGATCCCCAGCAAGGCGAGTATCAGTAAAGCCCCGGTCTTGGTGAAGGTGAAGAGGTTCTGCACCACCGCCCCCAGCCGAATCCCGAAGCAGTTCACTGCTGTCAGCAAGGTGATAGAGAAAATGGCGAGCAAATTTTGGGTATTCAGTCCGACATCATAAGGGCCAATGCTGAGCGCACCCATCGAATAAGGCCCAAACGTCCCGATGTGCCACAGCCAACTGGCCGACGAGATGCTTGGTAAAATTACGCCGGCAAACTTGGCGAAGGCAATGGCTACCGCCGCAACTGTCCCAGTTTGAATTACCAGGAACAGCGTCCAGCCAAACACAAATCCGGTCAGCGGCCCGAAACCTTCACGCAAAAATACATATTGGCCGCCTGAATGCGGCATGGCCGCAGCCAGCTCGCCATAACAAATGGCGGCGATCATGGTGATGATGGCAGTGACAACCCACGTGGTAAGCATCAAACCGGGCGAGGGCAACTGGCGCGCCACGTCCGCTGTAACGATGAATATTCCGGAGCCGATCATTGAGCCGACCACCAGCGTGGTCGAATCCATCAGGCCCAGGCCGCGCACTAGTTTGACGGGTTCCCCGGCTGGGGGCTTCTCCGTGAAAGCCTCGCTGGCCATGCGCTCTCCTCATTCTCCTGCATCCACTTGATGCCTGATGTTACCTGATGCCGCGTGCTGCACGCGACGTAAGTTTTTGGCGAGGCCTTGTCAGAATATTAGCATACAGATTAAAACTCAATCTGACCGGTGAGTTCATGATGCTTCACTTTGAGAATGAAATCAGGAGGCCAGACGGGATACACTTTCACTAGCAACCGTTCTTGGAAAATTCCGCGCTTAGCGCAGGGAATTCGGGAGGAAAGCAATTATGCAAGGTGTCCATTCTGCCGGGTTTTGCGGTATCTTTCATCTTCAATCCCTCACCATTTCCGCCTTCCGCGCGTCCCGCGCGAAAGTCCTGCTCCTGCTATGGCTGGCCTCGGCCAGCGGCGGAATTGCTCAGGAGCCTGCCGCTCCCCGCCCTCAAAAGATCCAGCGTGCAAGCAGCGAATCCTATGAAGACATTCTGCGTAAAGTGAAGGAGAACGACTCCGGGGTGGTCTACCGGGAGTTTCGACTGGCCTATGCAGAATCGGCTCAATACAAGCCCAACGCCGACCCGGAAGCCCGCAAGTCCATGTTTGCGGCCCTGTCAGAAAAGGATTTCAAAAAAGCGGCCGCGGTGGCCGAGACCATCTTGAAGGACCGATACGTGGATATCTACGGCCATCAGGTGGCTTCCGTGGCATACCGTGAACTGGGTGATCGCGCCAAGTCGTCGATTCACGGCAGCATCGCCCGCAACCTCATTCAGTCTATCGTGGAGTCAGGTGATGGCAACTCCGCGCCAACCGCCATGCTGCTCATCTCCGAAGAGGAGGAGACCATCATCCTGCAGGCACTGTCGTTGAAGATGGTGGGGCAGGAGTTGATGGACGAAGACGGTCACACCTACGACCGCGTTGAAGCTATGGAACCTGGCGAGGGGCTGGTTACTCTCTACTTCAACCTGGATGTTCCGATAATCAAGATGCGCGAGTCGATCGCCGACATCAAAGAATAATCCAGCCCCGATAAGCGATCGTAGCTGTTAATCAAGTCCGCAAACTGGTGAGAATCTCTCTCGCCTGGGTCTCCAATTCCCCAGTAGTTCGGCAATTAACAACGAGCCCGCTGATAACGGCCACCGCATCCGCTCCCGCCTTCAGTACAGACGAGGCGTTAGCTCCCCCCATTCCGCCAATAGCGACCAAGGGAAGATCGGTCAGCTTGCGCGCTTCTTTCACCAACCCAGTTCCCACGACCGGATCAGGGTTCGCTTTGGTCGCCGTTGCATATACGGGGCCAACGGCCAGGTAATCGATGGGCATCGCAGCAGCTTCCCGGATCTGCAGGAGATTGTGAGTTGAGAATCCTATAATCGCCGGGGTGGGCAACAATTTCCTTGCGGCATCCGGCGGAAGATCGTCCTGTCCCAGGTGGACGCCATCAGCATTGCTGAATAGAGCCAGATCAGCGCGATCATCGACGATGAATATCCCACCCTCCCGATGAACAAGCTCCGATAATTCCTGGCATTCCTCGAAATGGATTCTCCGCAACGTATCTTTGTGGCGATACTGAATCACGCGAATGCCGGCCCGCAGCCAGGCGCTAACTATCTCCCTGGCGGGAAGCGCGGGTCCCGATTGCGTATCGTAAATCGCGTAGACAGGGGCAGCGCGGAAGGCAACGGCGATGGATGATAGAAGGATTTCCAATGGATTGATGACCGTTAAGGACAGGAGCTACCAACAAAAACTATTGCCGGATCAGTGATGGCTTGGCGCAGAAACGATCCAGCAGATTTTCATTATAGCGGCCCGACCGAAACGCCGGGTCCGCGAGGATGCGGCGATGCAGCGGCAGAGAAGTTTGCACTCCCTCAATGATGAACATCTCCAGAGCGCGAGACATACGCTGCAGCGCCTCTCCGCGATTGCTGCCGTGAACGATTAGTTTGGCAATCAATGGATCAGAACCAGGTTGAATGACGCATTCGTAATAGCATGCCAGGTCCGCCCGCACGCCGGTCCCACCGGGAACATTGAACGCCTGAATCTTGCCTGAGGACGGCATGAAATCCGTGGGGTTCTCGGCATGGATGCAGCACTCAATGCTGTGGCCGCGAAGCTTGATGGGCTTGCAGATAATATCCCCAAGCGGCGCGCCGGTCGCCACCAGAATCTGGCTCTTGACCAGGTCGATTCCGGTAACCATCTCGGTTACGGGATGCTCAAGCTGAATGCTGGAAGTCATCTCCAGAAAATAAAGGCAGCCCTGTTCATCCATCAGAAACTCGATGCTGCCGAGGTTGGTGTAACCGATTTCCGTCATGATTCGTTCAACGGCCCGGCCCACTTCCTCTCGCTTCGCCGCGTCCAGCGCGGGCGAGGGGCTCTCCTCGACAATTTTCTGATGACGGCGCTGAATGCTGCACTCCCGTTCCCCCAGGCTGATGGCTGATCCATGCTGATCGACCAGAACTTGAAACTCAATGTGTCGCGCGTTGGAAATCAACTTTTCGACAAAAACTTCGTCGCAACCAAAGGCGGCCTGCGATTCGCGGCGGGCCGTCTCGAACGCGGACTCCAGTTCATCTGCTGAGGTGGCAGCGCTCATGCCAAAGCCGCCCGCACCGGAGAGCGGTTTGATCAGCACGGGATAGCCGATACGCCCCGCCCATTCAGCCGCTTCCTCGACCGTCCCCACCGCGCCATCCGAGCCGGGAAGAATACAGATGCCGAGCGACTCCATGCGGCGACGTGTCTTACATTTGTCGGCGCTCAATCGGATGATCTCCGGCGAGGGACCGATAAAGGTGATTCCGCAAGCATCGCAAACATCGGCGAAGCTGGGATTTTCAGCGAGGAATCCATAGCCGGGGTGAATCGCGTCGGCCCGAGTGATCTCGGCGGCACTGATGACACTGGGGATGTTGAGATAGCTGGAGGTGGGATTGGCCGGTCCGATGCACACGGCTTCATCGGCGAAGCGAACATGCAGGGATTGGGCGTCCGGCTCGGCATAAACCGCGACGGTAGGAATGCCCAGTTCCTTGCAGGCATTGATTACACGGAGAGCAATCTCCCCGCGATTGGCCACTAATACTTTGTTAAACATCGGTTTGAGTATCGCTCAGGGCCGGTGCGGACGGCCTGGGTTGCTACGATGCTGCCAATGCTCCATTCTGGAATTCAACTTCTACTGCTGCAAACTTTTCTAGCGTTTACGACCAGAGGCATATGGCCGAATGTCAAAGAGAGGCTGTCCGAACTCAACGGGCTGCCCATTCTCGACGTAGCACTTCACTACTTCGCCCTCGATCTCGGACTCAATCTCGTTCATCAGCTTCATAGCCTCAATGATGCAGAGTACCTGACCAACGCGCACACGAATGCCGGGCTCGACAAAAGGCGGCGCGCCGACCGCTGGAGCCGAGTAGTACGACCCCACCATGGGCGACTTGATGGTCTGAACTTCCTCCGACGTGGTCGAGGAGCTTCCCCCGCCTGGGACCATCGAGGGCGGCGGAGTCGGCAGTGTGTTGCGGGCACCCGCGCCGACGGTGGGCCCGGCCTGAGCGTTCGGCGGTGGCGCGGATGGCATCCCCGACATCCCCATGGGGGTCTGGGCCTGCCAGAAGACTGGATCTCCGGCCGCAGGTGCAGCCCGACGGCTTATCTTGATACGGAAACCGGAGCGCTCCAATTCAAACTCCGCGATGCCCTTTTCCGTTATCAACTCAACGATGTCGCGTATTTCTTTAAGGTTCATGGAACTCTTCTAGGTAATTCTGCCA
Source organism: Candidatus Sulfopaludibacter sp. SbA3 (assembly GCA_945865705.1). Taxonomy (GTDB): domain Bacteria; phylum Acidobacteriota; class Terriglobia; order 2-12-FULL-54-10; family 2-12-FULL-54-10; genus SHUM01. Next base: position 4,922 of record CAMBEY010000037.1, on the reverse strand, counting down.
TGCGGCCCAGTACGGCAGGGCGGAAAATACCACAGTCCGGCCTACAGTTCGAGAAGACTCTTGGCAGTTTGCGTTAATACTTCTCCGTGATTTTTCCGGACAATCACCACATCTTCAATTCTGACACCACCAACGCCGGGAATATAGGCACCCGGCTCGATGGTAATGGCCATTCCTTCTTCCAAAACAGCGGATTGCTTGGCAGCCACACGGGGGTTTTCGTGTACCTCAATTCCCAAACCGTGGCCGGTGCTGTGGGTAAAGTAACGGCCAAATCCTCGCTTTTCAAGAACCCGCCGCGCTGCCCGGTCCACCGTCCCACAATCAATCCCCGCGCGAACCGAATTTTCGGAGGCCAATTGGGATTCCAAAACCGCCTTGTACATGGCCTTGGCCTTCGCTGGAGCCTTGCCCCAGAAGACGGTTCGGGTCATGTCGCTACAGTACCCGGACAGTATAACACCGAGGTCGAATAGTACGAATTCATTTGGTTTGAGCCGACGAGAGGTTGGTCGTGCGTGCGGCAGCGCGGTCCGATCTCCAAATGCGATAATGGTCTCAAAGGCTGTTTTTTCACCACCATAGAGCCGCATCCGATATTCTATCTCGGCCGCCAATTCGGTTTCTGTGACGCCATTTTTCAGCAGGAGCAGCGTCTCCTCAAAGCAGCGCGAACCCAGATGCACAGCCTTGCGTATCAATTCAATTTCATCGGCGTCTTTGACCATGCGCAGTGCTTCCACATGCCCCGCGGCGGAGACCAACCGTGTTTTAGCCTTACTCGCGCTTCCGGCACCCGCGAATACCTCTCGCAACTTTCCAAACTGGTCAACGGAGAGGGCACCGCTGTCATAGCCCACTCGGCCTAGCTGTTTCGCGCTGCCCCATCGAGCGGCGGCCATCACCGCATCCCCTTTGCCGATGATCACCTGGGCACACTTTACTTCGGAGTGTGATTGCAGGTCGTAGCGTGAATCTGTAAAGAAAGACGCCAGTGCAGGCGTCAACAGCAAGGATCCAGAGCTGCCTGTAAACCCAGTCAGATACTGCACATTGGGCAGTGCGCTAACCAACAACGAATCGAGCCGCGCGACCTGCATTCTCTGGCGCAAGCGGGACAGCCGCGCAGAATGAGGCGCGGCTGTCCCCTTTTGAGCGCTGATTCCGGATTTGCCTGCAATGGATTTAGAAGAAATAGCTTTCCTCCTGAAAAAGGCAAGGACTCCCGGGCTGGGAGTCCTTGCAAGGAGCAAGAGTAAGAGTAGATTACCCTTGAACGATCTTAGGAGTGATGAAGAAGAGCAGTTCGTCAGTCTGGCTGCGGGTGAACTTGCGCTTGAACAAATTGCCCACCAGCGGGATGCTTCCCAGCAGCGGGACTTCCTGCTCAGTCAGCGCATTGGTGGTTTGGATGATGCCGCCAAAGAACACCGTGCCGCCATCACTGACCAGGACCTCGGTGTTGGCTGCCTGGGTGTTCAAGGCAGGGATACCCAAGATACGCGGGATACCGTCGTTGATCGAAGTGTTTTCGATTTCAGCCTTCAGGAAGATCGTTCCCTCCGCGGTGATCTGCGGAGTAACGGTCAGGCGCAGCGTCGCATCCGTATATTGCACTGCGATCGTGTTATTAACGTTGGTCTGGATGGGGATGCGCACGCCCTGCTCCACCGTGGCTTCCACGTTGTTCTGCGTGATGATCTTCGGACGGGAGAGCAGCTTGCCCAAGCCTCGTCCTTCCGCTGCGGTAATAATGGCGTCCAGCGCAAAATTGCTGCCGCCACTCAACAGGAAACTGAATCCGGAGGTGGCACCCACCGCCCCAAGATTAACGGCTAATGGCTGGGCAACGTTGGCGAACTTAGGTGCCTCGCCGGGAGCCGGAGGGTCGGGAGGCGTTCCAATAAAGAGCGGTGGCGTAGTACCCCGTGACACGGGGCTGGCACCGACAACGCCGGCGCCGCCTAGCACCACATTTCCGCTCAATCCGGAGGCCGCCAATTGCGAACCAATGTCGCGGGCAAACGAGCGGCTGGCCGCCACGATGCGAGCTTCGATTTCCACCTGCTGCGTTTTGCGGTCGAGTCCAGAAATCAGGCGATCGACGCGGGTGATGGCCTCGGCAATGTCGGTGATGATCAGGGTGTTGGTGCGCGGATCAGCCACCAGATCGCCACGAGCGCTCAGAAAGCGCTTTAAGGGAGTGATTAGATCGGCCGCCCGCGCATAGCTCAGTGTGCGCGTAACAGTATCCGTGGGCTCGGCTTGCTGACTAGCCCTGGCCAAGGTTTCCTGTTGCCTTTTTTCGGCTTCAATCGTCGAGAGCTTGGCGATACGCACAACATTTCCGGTTACTTCCTTACCGAGCTGATTGTTGCGCAGAACGACATCCATGGCCTGATCCCAGGGAACTTCATCCAGCACGATCGTCACCATTCCAGCCACGGCGGGATCGAGCACAATGTTCAGGTTGCTTACCTCGTGCATTAGCCGAAAGAAATCCTTCAAATCCACGTCCTTCAGATTCAATGAAATCGGCTCACCTGTATAATCGGGAGTCCGAACAGCGGAAGAAGCTGCCGCTGGCGCCGGGCGGGCGGGCGCAGCCTGGGCCATGAGTACGGAAGGCTGCGCAGCGCGCTGTGCCATCAAGACCAATCCGGACTGCTCCCCAGCGACGCTGTCCGTGTTGCCAGGCACCGAGATCGCCATGGCCGGAGCAGGTTTCATCACCGTCTCGGCGAAGTTGGCGGGAACATCTTGAGCTTTCGCTGAAGCATTCACCACAGCCTTCGCTGGAGCGTTCATTGGTTCGGCATGCCATGCCAAGGGCGTGGATGAATGAGAGTCTCCAGCCGTAGCGGCACCGACACCAGCACCGTTGCTAGAAGCCACCAGCAACGGCTCAGGCTGAGAGTTCGCATGTTCAATTTTAGTTTCGGATGTCTGCTTCGCGGTGTTTTCTGTCTTCGCGGCAGGCTCAACTGAGGCAGCCTTCAAGGGTGTCACGGATGTCTGACTAACCGCGCCGACCGCCGCTGATCGCAGGGCCACAACCAGTCCCGTGGCTTCCTTGCGAATATCGAATGTTACTTTTCCATCCAGGTCCATTACCACACGGGCCATCGGTGGCTTGCTCTTGTACTGCGCAATACGCACGGTCTGCAAAGGCGTGGTGCCCACCGCCAACTCGGATTGCTTGATCCGGTTGATCGTATTGGGCAGATCGAGAACAAGACGGTCCGGATTTGACAGCTTCATCGTCTTAAAGGTCATCGCGCCATCAGCAATGATCTCCACTTCGAGGCCCTCGCCGTTCTCCGGCTGAATGACGGAAACTTCCCGTAAAGTAACCAAAGTGTTCGCGCTTACTTCAATCGGTTCGACCGATACTTTGGAAGCCAGCTGGCTGGCTGGGATCGCCGCGCTCACCGGGGCCGGCATCGTGCGTCCCGCACGCGCCGAAGATTTCATCACCCGAACCTGCACCCCCCCGGCTATTTTGCGCGGCGTAATTTCAGCTTCTTCCTTGAGGGTCAACTCGACGCCGACATGAGGCATGCTGTCTGCCCCTTGATACGAGAATACACGGTAGCTATTTACCAGCGGGGATTGGACACGTTGGCTATCCGCTGACAGATCGGTCGAGACTCCGGATAAGTCCAACAGGTAGAGCTTGGGGCTCACCTGCGACGGAGTGAACGAAACCGACGAAGGCAACTGCAGCGTGATGGTGGTTGCCTGCGCATCCACGGCAGTCTTCAACCCCAGCAGCTTTCCTGACGCCGAACCAGCGGCAAAGGCCGCGGTCGGGGCCGCAGTCGAGGCCGCGAGCACGCTCATCACGAGCAAGAGGAAAAACCCACCTCGATACTTCATCAATGTATCTCCCTGCGTGGCTTTAATTGCATCGATCTTCATAATTTCGCTGGCCTCCGCGCCGTTGGCAACCTGCTCCGGCCGATTTGCATAACTACAGGCTTAACTCAAACCTGCGACTTACTGCGATTTCTATACTCCGCCAATCCGCTTGACCACTTCGCGCGAGCGTGTCCTGCCGGCAGCATCCACGGAACGCTCTTCAAACGTTACGCTTTCGGACGTAATGTTGGTGACCACACCGTTGTACAATTCATCCCGTACGTAAAGAAAATATGAGCGCTTGGTCTTGTTGTCGACCACAGCCACCCATTTCCCATCAATGTTGCGAACAATGCCCTGCACAACGAGCTGCCCGATCACCAATCCCGCCTTGCCAGCGGGAAGACGTGCGGGTAAGATCTCTCCCACTTTCTTGTTGGAGACCAATGGACGAAAGGGGTCCCGGCGAGGCGGGCGGACAGGCGCTGCGGTCGCCCCCACCGGACTGGTCGGATCCGGAGCCGCCTGTGTTGCTGGACGGGGCGAAGCTGGCGTGGCGGCTGCTCCGCCACGAGCCTGCGCTGCCTGTCCCTGCGCCGCTCGCGCCTGTCCACCGGTGGTCTGAGCCTGGGCCAGCAATTTCATTTCCAGCGCGTTCCCTGCCAGCATGATGGAGGACACGCCCGCCACGATGGTCATGGCAATGGTCATGACAGGGGTTGCAAAAATTCGTCCGGTCTTGGCCTTCATATCGATCACGGCCTCCTAATATTATCTGCGCGCGGCTGGCGGACGAGCCGCTGCGCGCCCTCGCGCCCCGGCGACCGGAGCAGTTTCCGGCACATCTTCGCGGGTAAAGAAAGTTATCACTGTGCAGATCGCCGATACGGTTGAATTCGGGCTAATTTCATATCGCCCACCGATCCTGCCGGACTGAAGACCGCCCATCTTCAGGTCCGAAACATTGGTGATTCGCTCGACGCGTCCGAGACGGTCGTAGAACTGCATGACGTCATAGTAGGTTCCATCGAGTTCAATTTCGAAAGGAACTTCCACGTAAT
>CAMBEY010000036.1 GCA_945865705.1 Candidatus Sulfopaludibacter sp. SbA3 | reverse complement strand
CTGAGCGGGCAGGTTACCGGCGGGTAGGGAAAGTGCGTCAATCGCGATGCTGCGCAGCGTGGCGCGTGGAAGATTCGAACGCAGTGAGAGCCATGATAACCCGTTGTCCGTTGAGCGCAGCACATCACCAGACTCCCCACGAGAACCGGCGGCGGAAAAGGGCGGGTCTCCAATCGTGGCGTATACCGTGGCGGTTTGTCGCGGATCAACGGCAAGTTGATGCACCCATCCCGAAACCGGCGCGCCTTGCGTCCAGGTTAGGCCGGAATTGGTGGAGCGCCAGATATAAGAGATCGCCGGACAACCGCCCGCACCGGCCAATTGCGGGATGCAGGAGGTGGCCGCGTACATGAAGCGACGCGCCAAGGGAGCCGCGGCCAGCGCCGTTACTACGCGGGTGCGGTCCGGATCAATTGTCCCAAATGCCGAAAACGTTGCGCCTTGATCGGTCGAGCGATAGAGCAGTTGTCCGGCGACATAAACATTGGCAAGGCTACCGGGATCAGCCAGCAGCGGTGGATGGGGCGCGCGAGGTTCCGCAGCGGGAATGGCCGTGGTGGAGGAAAAGGCGGCGCCTCCGTCGGTGGAGCGGAGAAATGCCGAAAGCCCATTGGCCAGGATCGTTCGTTGCCCTATGGCTGATACGTTTCCCGCCGCGACGCCGCTGAATGCATCCGTTGAACTCAGAGTGTTCCATAACGAATTCGTTCCGTCATAGGCGAACAAGCCAGTAGGGCCGGCGGCGAAAACATCGTTGATGGATGTCGCGGTCAGGTCCGCGAACTGCGCGATGGGTGGGCTGAGGTTGGCCAGCGAAGCTCCACCCGGTTGCGCCGTGAATCTTTCGAGTCCGAAGTCGCCGGCCAGCCACAAGGTGTTCGCAGCGAATGTGGCGGCATGGATGCGCTGCTTGATGGAGCTTAACGTGCTCCATGTTTCTCCGCGATTCGCCGAGACCATTAGTCTGGCGCTGCCCGTCAGGTACAACCGAGTTCCCGCGGCGTCCGATAGCAATTGTATCGGCGGAGATGCCACTGCAATGCCGACGGTCACATTCCACGTCGTTCCTCCGTCAGCGGAACGATAGACATCGATCGTGGGGCCGCTGCCGTCGAAGGGCACATAAGCCACCGCCATATACACAGCCGAACCGCGCACCAGCACACTGACAAAAGTGGTGCGAGAAGTGGTCGCGCTGGCAACAGTGGGAAGGGCAATATTTGTAAACGTATCTCCGCCATTGTTCGATACGGCGAGTATTCCGGTGCGCGAAGTTGCGACAGGCAGGCCGGCAAAGATACGGCCCTGCGCGTCGAAGGCGACTGCAGTTGTCGCGGTGCTGCGCACTCGCTTCCAGTTTGTTCCTGAGTCCGCCGAGATGTACAACCCATCTTCCGAGCCGGCGGCGATGCGGCGACCGTCGGTGGGGTCGATGGCCAGCGCGCAGACGGGGCGAGTGCTGAAAGGCAGGCTGGATGTCCAGGTGAAGCCGCCGTTGGAGCTGCGCAGCACGCCCTGATTAGGAAGCGGTTCCTGATCATCGCCGGTTCCCGCGTAGAGGAAATCCGGATTGGAGGGATCGCGAGCCAGCGAGCAGAATCGCAACGTGGCAGTCGTTTCAGTGAGTGCAGTCCAATTGATTCCTTCGTCTTCCGTCTTCCAAATTCCGCCGGCGGGCGTGGCAATTACCACCGTGGAACTGGAGCGCGGGTCCGCGTCGATGGCAGTAACGCGGGAAGGAACAACGGCGCCGCCGATGCTGGACCAGCTACTGCTGGAAAGTTGAGCATGGAGCGGCGAAACAACGGTCACGCCGAAACACAGCCCAAAACACAGCCCAAAACACAGGATGAGGAGAACCCAGCGCAGAGGTTGAATCAGCAAGCGGGAATTGCGCGGAGAGTTGCGCTGCCCACCGGCGGCGAGCAGCGAGGGAGTCGCTCGTGATATTCCTTCCGGTCTGTTGGAGGCCATCATCAATGAGGTTTGCCCGGCATCCTTAGAGTCGATGGCGTTCGAAGTGGGTCTTAGTCGATAGACGTCAGAGGCGCAGCCACGGTGGTGCTGCTGGCGGTGCCGACGGTGATGACCACAGGAAGATCGTCGCCTCGCACGCGGTCGCCCGGCACACGGATGTTGATCTGATAGAGGCCCACGAAATCCGGCGCCAGTCCCGCAAAGAAAACGATTTGCTCACGACCGCCAATGGTAACGCGACCCGGCTGTGTAACCAGGGAGAGCGGCGAGGAGCGTGCCGCTTGTCCTCCGACGACGCTCGGCGTGGTGGCTCCCAGTCCCGTGGCGTACAGGACCAAGTCCTCATCGCGGGTTGCCGGATCGGCACGCGACACCAGGCGGAACGAGTCGGCGTGGAACAGAGCGGCGGTGCGACGGCCTTCCTGGTCAATGGTAAATATGCCGGGCGCGGCGGCATTCACGGTAATCTGCACGCCCGTACTCATGACGCCCCGGCTGGGTGAGCGGACGGCGAGCGTGATCCGGCCGGTGGCCAGCTCAGGCGGCAGTTGCGCGTTGATCTGCGTAGGCGAAGTCGCCAGCAGCGGCAGCGCGATTTCATTGGCGGTAACGCAGACCTCGCCCAGGTTGGTTGGCAGCGGAAGGCTGCTGGCTTGTCCCGGCAAGGCCAGGTCCGTGCCGAAGATGCTGATCAGCGCGCCTGGTGCCGTGGGTCCGGCGAAGCTGGCCGCGTTGACCACGGCATTGGCGGTGAAGTTCGGCGCGCGACCGAGACTCTCGTTGAGTGCGATGACGCTCAAGCCGGAGAAGGTAAGCAAGTATCCCGTGTTGCTGGAATCAAATGCCAGCCCACGCGGAATCAAATGGGTTTGGCCGCGCACGCCGATCTCCAACGAAATGGGCAGAGGAGGCCAGAGCCGTGTGGCGGCCGCCGCGCCCGCAACCGCCGGGCTGATGTCGGATACCGACTCCGGCAGGCGCAACTGCTGATCGGCTTGCACGGTAGTCAGATTGAAACGCTGGAGCGTCTGCACCGGAACGGTCGCGTTGGCTGCCGTGACGCGAATGGCATTGTTGCCGACGGCGGTGGCCCCAAAGGTAACCAACTGAGCAGCCTGTTGGCCGCCACCGCCCGGCAAGCCGATGGGGGCGGCGGGCGCCAGCGATCCACGAAAAGCCAGTACGGAGTTCAGCACCGTGTCGTCAATGATGTAGAAGTTGCCATCGGCGGTGGCTGAGACCGATCCACGGAATGCGGTGAAGGTCGCGGTGCGAGTGATGGCGAAGGTGTCCGACACCGGATCAAACAGGCGCACGGTGCCGTTGCCCTCGGCCAGCACGATGGCGTTGCCGTTGGTGGGCGCGACCAGGACGTTGCGGCCATTGATGGTATTCACCGTCGTCCCGCCGAGATTCAGCCGGGGAAAACTGGTGCCCGTGGCCAGACTCAACTGCCACACCGATCCCGCGGCAGGTGCGGTTCCCGCCGTGGCAGGCAGGGGTATCACAGTGAACAAGACTACGTTGCTGGAGGCGGCAATCGAGCGCGGGAAAAGCGGGTTGGCGTTCAGAGGCACGGGGGCCATCTGAATTTGCCGCCGCTCTTGCAGCGTCTCCAGATCGATCACGGAGATGGCCTCCGAGCCGGCGTTGGCCACCACCATCGTGAAGGGATTCACCATGGCCATGGAGATGGGCCGGTTGCCGACGCGCACCGGCGGCAGGAAGCGGCGCTCGCGCAGCGAGTAGACATCGATCTGATCCTGCATGTAGTTGGCAATGTAGATACGCTGTCGCAACTCGTCCATGAGCAGGTCCACGCCGAATCCGGCCAGCGGAATGATCGACCCGCGCTGGTCCACGTCGCGGAAATTCAGGTTGATCAAAATGGCGGGCTCGATATTCACGGCCTCGGGAGAAACCAGCACCAGCGAATATTGCTGCGTCCCGCGCGTGAGCACGGCGCGTGGATTGTAGGAAATCTGGAGCGTCGAAGGCGCCACGCCGGAGCGCAGATTCAGAATCACCGGAGCGTTGGCGTTGTTGAGCACGGCGGAGAAGGTCATCCGTCCAGCGCCCGCGTTGCTGATGCGAATGTCGGCAATCGCCACGCCGCGGTTGCAGATGTCTACCGAGAGCACCACGTTGGGGGTGTCCACCTGAAGGACAGGCAGGAGGGGCAACTGGCCCACGGGGATGACGGTCATGCCCGAGGTGGAGATGGCGAACAGAAAGCGTCCGTCGGGTGAGGCGACGATTTTGGGATTAATGGCCTCGGCCAGCCGTAGCCCCATGACGGGCGTCAGGCTGGAGGCGCGCATCACCTGCAGTACCCCGAGCGTGGTGATCGTCGGACGGCCTCCGCCGGGAATGGTGGCTCCGCCGGCGTTCTGGGGATTGTTGGTATTCAACGCGTTGATGGCTGGCTGCGTGGAGAACGTGCCGTACACCGAGTTGCCATCGGCGGAGAAGGCGCTGCCGCCTGTCAGTGCGGCGGCCGGCGTTCCGGCGCGGCCCAGGATGGCCAGCGTTTCGGTCTCGAATAGAAAGGGCCCGGCCATGAAGCGCGTGCCATCCGGCGAGATGGAGAGGATGTTGCGCAGGCCGGTAACATTGCGGCTGCGCAACACGGCGCCGGAGGCCACTTCATATACGAATATCCGGTTGGTGGACAGGCCGATCATCAAATTGCCGGACGGCGTGGCGATGAGTCCCGCAAAGAAATTGGCCAGCGCCGGCGCAGGGTTGATGATGGGGAGTCCCGCCGGCTGCGTAGGTGGCGGGGAGATGGGTAGGCGCAGTATCTGGCCAATGGCTGGCTCATAGCGCATCAGGCCAGCGGTGCCCAAGATGACCACGTTGCCGTCGTAGCCGGTCGCGATGGCGTCGGGACGCGCGCCCACGGCGATCTCGCGCTCGGCCTGCCGCGAGGTTAGGTTGATCACCGTCAGCGATTGCGATCCCGCATTGCCAACATAGAGGACGGAGCCATCGGGCGCCAGCGCCAGGCTGGTCGGCTGAGTTCCCGTGGGGACGCTCGCGATGATGGCATTCAGATCGACAGAATATATCTCCACCTGATTATTGGTGGAGTTGGCCAGATACACCTGACGGCGTGCTTCATCGTACACAATATCCTGCACCTGGCCGACAACGGGGACGACCGTGCCAATATTAGCCGCGCGGGCGAACGGAGGAATGGTGGTGGCCAGAAGCAATGTGAGCATCATCACGTTGCCCCATCTGCAGGCGTTGACCCACCTACAGACGTTGGCCCATCTACAGCCCATGCCTGATGTCATTGCCCGCAGGACGCGAACTCCACCCGGAGGTTTTCGTGCCCGAGATTTTGCTGATGGATTCCTTGATAGCTTGAGAATACGCACCACCCAACTATCCGCCAACTATCTGAATGACCTGAGTTAAAGCGGGTTCGCTCCGGTTCCAATGCCACTTATTGCCTGAACGCCCGCAGCAGTCGAGCTAATAGACTAGCGGAAGCGCCTCCGCTTTTTCAACTATGACTTTAAACCCGGTCGTCGGGCAATAGTTTCGCGCGAACGAAAGTGTTGTGTCCAACTCCGCAACATTTGTCCTTGTCCGCGGGTTCTTACTTGATTCTCCGTTTTAGCTATTTACATAACCTATTTGGATTGGTTACAATCTGCCGTCAACTTTGCAGTGTGCGGCATCAGGCAAAACAGTGTCCGAGAAGCCTTTTTTGGCGGTGTGGAACCGTACCCAATCTATGTTCTTGGCGGAACGAATCAGTCTGGCTGACACGCCCGGGCCACGTCGCAAGGGGTTGCTGGGCAGAGACCATCTGGAAGCAGGGGAAGGCCTGTGGATTGTCCCGACGCAGGCCATCCACACTTTCGGGATGAGGTTCCCCATAGACGTTGCGTTCCTGGACCGCCAGCGCCGGGTGAAGCGCGTCTATCATTGCTTAAAGCCGAACCGGATCACGCGCTTCGTTTGGGGCGCACATAGCGTACTAGAACTGGAATCGGGGGCGTTGCGGAAAGCTGGTGCGTTGATAGGTGATCAGTTGGAGATGCGGGAGTTTGTTAAACTTTAACATTAGATATTTTTCGGGCTTGTCTGGCAACGTTGATTGGTGTGGAGAGGGTTATAGATTGCTGAAACTTAGGGGCTCGGGCGCACCAATCAACGGTATCATTTCCAGTCAGCCTCAACACGTAGGGCCAGTGTCCTTGCCAAAAAACTTGCCAAAACACTTGGTTATTCTTTCCTTTATGCTCATCCTTTTGACAACCACTGGATGCAGCTCCAGATTAGCGCCTTCCCGTTTGCTGGGCATCTTTCGATCGCCGCGCCATGTTGATCAGGCGGCAGGAAAATCCTCTCCGACAAAGCAGGCAGTTTTATCTGCTCCTTTGCCCCAGTCGGTGCCCCGGCCAGTCCCCAAGAAGAGTGCCGTCCGGGACGCCATGCGTATCCAAGCGACCGGCGCGTTCGATCCGCTGCGCGATGACCAGCGCATACGGACTTTGCAAGCCCGGCTGAAAGCTGCCCCGGGCAATCTGCCCGGAATTCTGAATACCGGTTTGGAGTTGTCGCGACTATATGAGGGATACGGATTGCACAGCGAAGCCTTCGAGCAATACCAGGCCACCTTACGTGTGGGGCGCGAATTGGTGGGGCGTGAATTAGAAGATAATCCACTCGGCGTACCGGTGCTCGTCAGCATCGCGTTGGGTATCGCTAGAACAGCGCTGAAAGCGCGGCGGTCCGGGGAAGCGCTCGCCACGGTGGAGAATCTGGCCGCGGATTTTCCATCGCCAAACCTCGAACTTCAACTGGGATTGCTGTACGATGATACGGACGACCGGAAGTCCGCTGAGAGCGCCTATCGTGCCGCAATTCGCATGGCCACAGCGAAGGTCGGCAGCGGCGAATTTATTTTGGCGGCGGCGCATAACAATCTTGGCCATAACCTTTTGCTGCAAGGGCAGATCGATCAGGCCGAGATCCAGTTCCGCGCAGCGTTGATCGAGAACCCCGGATCGCTCATCGCCCGCAACAACCTGGGCGTTCTTCTGACCAGGCGCGGCGCGCTGGATGAAGCCTGGGAGCAGTTCCGCGCCGCGAGCGCTGACTTGGCGGTGGCGCACAATAATTTTGCGGCGGTGCTGCTGCAGGCGGGTCATCTGGAAACCAGCCGCGAGCATCTGGTGCAGTCGCTTTTGCATCGCCGCGGATTCGCCCCGGCGCTTGAAAATTTTCGTCTGGTGCAAGGTTTAATGCAGGACCGCTTGAAGACCGCTGGGAACGCCAGTAGGACCGGGCAGGCGGAGTTGAGTAATAGGAGTATGGAAGAGATGATGCGAAGCGCGAACCGTTCCACCCGCTCCGCTTCCAATACCATGCAGATTGAAATTGAGGGCGCAGGAATGGCCTCCGAATTACCTCAGTAAATTACCTGGGCCGCAGCACCAATAATTTAAGGAGAACGAATCATGAAAATGTTCCTGAAGCGTTTTTGGAAAGATACCGAAGGGCAGGACCTGGTGGAGTACGCGCTCATCGTCGCCGCGGTGGCGCTGGCGCTGATCGCCACGCTGCGCGGCATCGCCACAGCCATCAACAGTGTCTATGAAAGCATCACTGTGGCGCTCGGTTCAATCTAACGCTGGCTAACGCTGGATCAAGCGATCGAGCGAACGCAGGCGATTCATCCTCTCTCCCCCTGCGGGAACCTGGATTGAAACATGAGCGGGTATACACAAGCAGCCACCACCACCGTCGCCATTCCCAGCCGCGCGCGCGCGACTGCTACCGCCGTTCCCTGGCTGTTGAGCATCGTGCTGCCGAGCCTCGGTTCAGTGATCTTCGCCGTGACCCTGTTCAACGTGATCTTCCTCTCCGCCGGGACGCGCACCCTGTTCCGCGATAGCGACACCGGTTGGCACGTCCGCAACGGCGAAGCCATCATTCGTCAGGGCGTTGTTCCCACCACCGATTCCTTTTCTTACACTCATGCCGGACGCGAATGGTTTGCCTGGGAATGGCTGGCTGACGTCATCCTGGGCGGCGCGCATATGGCCGCCGGCCCGGCGGGAGTGGCCATGCTGAGCGCGCTGATCATCGCCCTGACCGGCTGGGGCGCGTGGCGGCTGACGCTTTCGCTGGGGGGCAATTTGTTTCTTGCCACCGCGGCGCTGCTGCCTTTGCTCGGAACCTCGACGATTCACTGGCTGGCGCGGCCGCATCTTTTTTCCTGGATGATCGGGCTCGCCTTCATCGCCATCGCCGAGCGGCATCGCCGGGAGCTTGCTTCCTCGCGGTCATTGTATCTGCTGCCTCTGCTGTCCTGCCTGTGGGCCAATCTGCACGGTAGCTTTTTGCTGGGCACCGCCCTCTTGCTGATCTACGCCGTGGGCGAGTGGCTGTGCGGTGAAGTTGGCCGTGCGACCGGTCGGCGTTTCGCGCTGGCGTCATTGGCCTCGCTGCTCGCGTCGTTTATCAATCCATACGGCTGGCGCGTGCATGAGCACATCTTCGCTTATCTCCAGAACACCTATCTGATGGACCGCATCTCGGAGTTCCGCAGCTTCAGCTTTCATGGACCGGGCGCTATCTACGTGGAACTCTTCCTGCTATTGGCCGCCGTCGGAACCGTGGCGCTGTTCCGCGAAGGGGCTTATGGGCCGGGTTTGCTCTCGCTGGCGCTGCTGCACATGTCGCTTTATTCGGCGCGGCATCTGCCCACCTACGCGATCCTGATGGCCCCCATTTTTGTCGCGGCCATCAGCCGTCATCTGGAAACGCTGCCGCGGCTGGAGCGGGCGTTGAGCTATTCGCGGCGCGTGTTGGCGCTCGACCGGCAGGTCTCCGGCGCGGTTGCATCTTGCCTCGCTATCGTGGTGATGGTCCTCTTGCTACAGGTGCAAGCGCGCGCGGGCTTGGTGGGTTTTGATCCTCAGAAGTTTCCCGTGCGGGCCGCTGAATTCCTCGCCCAGCAAGGAACCAATAAACGGGTGTTTGCACGGGACTACTGGGGCGGATATCTCATCTATCGCTTCGATGGCCAGATGAAAGTCTTCATTGATGGCCGCAGCGATTTCTATGGCGAGGATTGGCTGGAGACCTACTCGCAGGTGATTGAAGTCCGGCCTGGCTGGGATCGTTTGCTGGACGCGTTCGCAGTGGATTCGGTGCTGCTTCCGCCGGGCCACGCGCTGACCAGCGCCCTGCGCCTGCATCCGGATTGGCGTCCCGTTTACGCCGATTCCGTCGCTGCCGTGTTTGAAAGGAAGCGATGAGCATGCCAGCCATAATGCCGTCTATCCTGCAACTTCTTCTGGCCGCACTGGTGATCGGTGCCGCCTTTTCCGATCTGAAGTGGCGCCGCATCCCGAACTGGATTCCAGCCTCTGGATTTGCCGCTGGCATAATACTGAATACTTATTTTCATGGCTGGGCGGGTCTCACGTCTTCGCTGGCGGGCGCTCTGCTCGGCGCGGGAATTCTCATGGCCATCTACTTAACCGGCGGCATGGGCGGCGGCGATGTGAAGCTGCTCGCCGCGGTTGGCGCGATCTCCGGGCCGCAGGCGTTGTTGGTGATCTTCGTGCTGACTGGCCTGTTCGGCGGAATCGCCGCGCTGGCAATGGTCGCCGCGCGTGGGCGTATCGGACAAACCTTGGCGCGCACCACGATGCTGCTGGGAAGTTTCGCGCGACTCAACTGGAGCGGTATTCAGCAACGCAGCAATCGCCAGGCAGAGGGCGCGCTGCGGCTTCCGTATGGCGCGGTGATCGCCACCGGCACACTGGTGTTTCTATTCGCCAGCCGCGTACCGATTGGATGATGGTAAATCGGAAGTTGAAATTCGGAATTCGGAATCTGTAGTTGGCCGTAAGGGGAACTATGCAGCGGCATCAAGTATTGCTGGCATTCGCGGTGGCCTGGGTCTCCGCTCTGGGCTTGAGTTGGTGGGTCTACCGCCGCTCCGCGGTGCCGGAGCAGCGTGCCGTTACGCGCGTGGTCGCCGCCGTGCGGCAGCTTCCATTGGGACAGAAACTTGCGGTGGCCGATCTGAAGATGATCGCGCTCGAACAGGGCGACGTCCCCGAAGGTGCATTCCTGGAAGTGGAAGATGTCGCTGATCGTGCGCTCATCGCTGGAGTGTCGGCGGGAGAGCTGATCCTGGACGCACGGCTTACGCCCAAGGGCGGTGGTGAAGGGCTGACGGCGATGATCGAGCCGGGCCTGCGTGCCGTGGCCGTGCAAGTGAACGAGATTTCTTCCGTCGCCGGCTTCATCCAGCCGGGGACTCATGTCGATGTACTCTACACACGAGTTTTTACCAACGGCGATTCGGCCACCAAGACGCTTCTCCAAAACATCAAGGTCATCGCCTTCGGCAAACAAATTAGTCCTACTCCAGCCACGACTGAAACCGCTCCCGCGCGCGAAACTCGCGCGGCCACCGTCGCTACGTTGCTGGTCTCGCAGGAGCAGGCCGAGCGGATCACTCTGGCCATGCAGCGCGGCAAGATTCAACTGGCGCTGCGCAACCCGCTGGACTCGGAAGTTCTGGAAGACTTCGAGCCGACCATTGCCGAAGATCTGGGGATACGTGAACCGGTGCGTCAGGTAGCGCGTCCCGCACCAGCGGCTCCGCCGGCGCAGGCGAACAATCGTCCCGGTGCCCGGCGGCCCGGTCCTGGTGAAGTGGTGGTCAAAGTATTTCGTGGATCAAAATTAACGGAAGAGACATTTATCACGGGGCCCAGCCAGCCGTCCGGCAACGTCGCCAAATAATATGATGACTCGCAACAGATTGCTCATGCTTGTGGCACTTGCCGCCGTAGCTTGGTTTGCGAGCGCCGGGTTCACCAGCGCCCAGCAGCCCGCACCGGCGGAGTCCGTCGCTACAGAACCCGCAGCTCCGCCCGAGCCAACTCCCGCGATGTCGAAGCCGGCCACTCAATTGGCGCAACGGGAAATACAATTGAAGGTCGGACGCGGCGATCTTCAGCAGTTCACCGACGCGGTCTCCCGCGTCTCCGTCTCCGACCCGGAGATTGCCGACGCCGTAGTCGTCTCGCCGCATGACGTAGTCATCAACGCCCGCACTCCCGGCGTAACCACGGCGATGGTGTGGCACGGCGAAAACGTCTCGCGATTTGAAGTCACCGTGCAGCCCGACCTGGAAGAAATTACCCGTCAGATGAAAGCCAATCTGCCGAGCGAGCCGGTGCAGATTTCCCTTAGCAAGGACGCCGTGCTGCTCACCGGCGTGGTCTCCGACCAGGAGGCCTCCAAGCAGGCCGCTGCCATCGCCGCCATTTATGCGAAGAACGTGGTGAACCTGCTGCAGTCGCCGCCGCCGGTGAATCGGCAGGTTATGTTGCAGGTGAAGTTCGCCACCATCGACCGCGCTGGCTTGAGCGAATTGGGCGTGAATTTATTTAGCACCAACAGCAAGCTACTCGGCACGGCCACCACGCAGCAATTCCAGTTCCCGAGGCTAGGGCAGTTGCAATTGCAGCCCGGCGCCGACGGGCAGCCCGAGCTGGGCAGTCAGACGGTCAGCGTCAGCGATCTGCTCAACATCTTCGCATTCCGTCCCGACCTCAACTTCGGCGCGACGCTGCGCCTGCTCCAGAACCGAAACCTGCTCGAAATTCTCGCCGAACCGAACCTCATCACCATCAGTGGTAAGGAGGCCAGCTTCCTCGCCGGCGGCGAGTTTCCATTTCCGGTGATTACCAGTACGGGTTCGGGCGGGGCCTCGGCTCCGGTCGTAACCATTCAGTTTCGTGAGTTTGGCGTGCGCCTGAACTTTACGCCCACAGTGGACGCCGCCGGGATGATTCACCTGAAGGTGCGCCCGGAGGTCAGCGCGCTCGACTTCGCCAACGCGCTGACCATTCAGGGATTCCTGATTCCAGCCATCAGCACGCGCCGCGCCGAGACGGAAGTGGACCTGCGCGAAGGCGAGAGCTTCGCCATTGCCGGATTGATCGACAATCGCGTTACTGAGGTCATGAGCAAGGTGCCCGGCTTCGGCGACGTACCCATTCTCGGTCGCCTGTTCCGATCGCGCTCGCAGAACAAGACCAACACCGAACTGCTGGTGGTGGTAACGCCGACCTTCGTGAAGCCCTACCCGGCGGGACAGCAGCCCGCGCTGCCGGATTTTCCAAGGCCGTTTCTCGACACCTCTCCGGAAGCGGACCCAGGCAATACTTCGGCGCCTAATCCGACGTTCAGCGGCCCGCTGGGACTTGAGAATCCCGAAGGAGAGCCGCGTTGAGGGAGCGCTCTGACCATCACCAGAGACACCGCCACTCGAAGCCCAAGGCCAGTGGCTCAGCTGCCATCTTTCTGCTGCTGATGATTCTGGCGACATTTTCTTTTATGACTCTGGCCATCGACGTGGGGCGGCTCTACCTGATCCAAGCCGAGTTACAGACCGCCGCCGATGCCGGCGCGCTGGCCGCCGCGACGCGGTTGATCGGCACGGCCAATTCGCAAGCTCACGCCGCCGACCAATTCACTGTGACGTTTGACACGACCAGCCTAAACGACAACCGCTTCAATCTGGGGCTCAGTCAAATCGGTATTTCCGGCACGCCGCTCGAGACGGAGCTGAGCACCGACTACTTCGCGACACTGGCCGATGCGCGCATTAACTCGAACGGAGGACAGACCGGCGACCAGGCCAAGTACGTCCGCGCCGAGGTGCGCGCCGAGGCTCCCGTGTGGTTCGCGCGACTCCTGAGTCCCGAGCGCGTTACGGAGTCTGTGGTCACCGCCGCGGTGGCCGGCATCGGCGGGCCGCTGTGTTCGGCTTGCGGCATTGACGCGCTCGCCGTGGTGGCTGTTGATCCGACCGACACGGAGGAGTTTGGTTTCACGCTGACTGAGAACTACACGCTGTACATGAATCCCGCGCAGCAATTTGTGGGACTCGGCGGATGTCAGGCGGGCGTTCAGGCTCCTCTGCCTGAGACCGTCGCTTCGGTCCAGTATGTTTTGTTGAATCATCTTTCGGGCGCCGCCAGTCTCGATGCCGAGGAAGAGTTGTTCCGGCTGGGCGCGGGCGGCAGCTCCAGCCGGAGCGATCTTGATCCACCGGGCTGCGTGCTCATCGCGGCGCAGGAAGCTCTGCTCGTCGACACGCTGCCGCCGGTCTGCAACAACGGTGGCCGCGATCTGCTGTGCGGATTGAACACGCGCTTCGGCGTGGATTTTTCCACCAATGTCTGCGCGAATATTCCCGGCGTTGATGTGCTGAGTCCGCTGTTTGCCGCCGACAATGACATAGGCGAATCCGCCGTGCTGCAGACCTATTCGCAGGATTACGATGGCAACACGCGCCGCGTGCTGACCGTTGCCGTGGTGGATGCCGCCGACACCTTGAATGTGCTCGGCTTCCGCCAATTCTTTATGCAAAACGCACCGACCGTCGCGGGTCTTGGTCCCATCGCTGGAGTGGTGGCGTCGCGTGCGGCTTTTCGTGCGCAGTACATCGGTGCGCCGGTCCCGGTGCGCGCAGGCACGGCGGCGGGGACGTGTAATGTGACGCGTGGCGTGGGCAGGACAGTACTGCATTAGCGGGGTATGCCCAGGGCAAGCGGATACGATGTGATGAAGAAGGCTAAGATTCTTCGGGGCAGGGAACGCGGGCAGTCGGCGGTGGAGTTTGCGTTGATGCTGCCGGTGATGATGCTCCTGATGTTCGGCATCGTTCAGGTCGCTCGCGTGTTTTACGTTTACCATACTTTGCAGAAAGCCCTGCGCGGTGGAGCCGGATTTATCGCGCGGATGAACAACGTGAACTATTGCGACGATCAGAATGAGTCATTCCTGAACGCCCGCAATTATATTGTCTTCGGAAATCTGGAAGGCAGCGGAACGGCCGTAGTGAACGGACTGACGCCGGAGATGATCCAGATTCTCCCCGAGCGCGCGGTCGCGGATCCTCCGGTTGTCGAGCAATGTATTTGCTCCGAGGACGCCGCCAGTTGCGACATCACCACCAGCGGGCGCGCACCGGATTATGTGGTGGTAAACCTTGGCGCGGCGGGGTTTCCCGTGGATGTGCGGTTTCCATTCGTTACGATTGGATCGATTCCCTTGCGCGTTTCGGTGCGCATGGCGGTGTCTGGTGAGTAGGCGGCGAATTTCACGACAGCGCGGGCAAGCCAACGTGGAATTCGCACTGGTGCTGATCGCCGGATTGATTCCGCTCTCGCTTGGGTTGATCGCCTTCGCCGAGCTGGCCTGGACGTATCACTCGCTGGCGACGCTCACGCGGCAGGGCGCTCGTTACGCGGCGACGCATTGCTGGGTGGACGATGCCGGGTCGAACGTCATTACCTGGATGCAGAACAACGCGCCACCGTTCATCGATCGCCCGCGGCTCTCCGACGGCGGGGCGCAGATTCAAGTCGCCTACTGGTCCCAGGATTTCGAGACGCAGGAGAGCATTCAATTTTCCGGCTCGGAATCCTGCTCTCCTGGCGCCGCGCCTGACTCGGTTACGGTGAGCATCACCGGCTATCAGTTCGGGCACATTCTGCCGACGCTGGGATTTTCTCCGTTGAGCGTGCCGTCGTTTGCGACCACGGTGGAGATGGAGAGCGTGGGAGCCAATCAGGATGGCGGAACGCCGGAGCCGTAAGCGATGCGAAATTTTTGAATTGTGCGATGAGGTGTTATGGCAGTTCATTTAATCGTGGCCAGCGCGGAGCCTCGCTTCCGTGATTTCGTTCGGGAGCAGACCTCGCACTTTCCCGGCGCGTCGGTCATCTCCGAGCACGAGGAGATGGGGCCGAATCTGCACGTGCGCATTTTGCAGGACCTGGCCGCTGAGCCGCTGGCCGCCGTGCTTCTGGACATCTCATCCTCTGCTCCCGGCGATGCCGAGCATGGCCTGCGCGCGCTCGAGCACATCACGCAATCTTCGCCCGGAACTTATGTCATCCTCTCCGACGCGCAGTACTCCGCGGAGTCGCTGCTCCATTGGATGCGCCTCGGCAGCGCCGACTTTTTGTCGCAACCGTTGAAGCGTGTGGATTTCAATGAGGCTCTGACCCGGCTCGATCAGCATCGCGCGCGCGCCAGTCTGGTGGGTCGCCAGATGGGCCGCATGTACACTTTTGTGGGCGTGAAGGGCGGCGTGGGAACCACCACCGCCGCGGTAAACTTCGCGGCCATCTGCGCCAAGCAGGGGCTGACCACCGTGCTGCTCGATCTCGATTTTGATTCCGGCGATGCCGCCGCATTTCTTGGACTGCGCCATCAATACTCCATCGCCGACGTGGCCGAGAATCTCGCGCAACTGGATCGCGCCATGCTGGAAGGCGTAATGGTCCGTGACGCGTTGGGGTTCTTCGTCCTCTGCGCGCCGGATGAACAGGAGAAATCGCGCTTCATCACCGAGGACCACATTCGCGAGATTGGGTCGTTTCTGATTGAGCGCTACGACGTGGTCATTG
>CAMBEY010000035.1 GCA_945865705.1 Candidatus Sulfopaludibacter sp. SbA3 | reverse complement strand
CGCCCCTTGAACCAAATGTTGCGGGCAGGTAGAGCGCTCCATAAAGGCTGGCTCGGCGAGAAAGATTGCTTGCGCTGGCGCGGCGGCAACTCCGGCTCGAATTGTGCCAAATCCGGTTTCAGAGTGTAAGGCTTTTTCTTCAGGCGGCGGAGAAGAGTCTCGTAGCCTGCATCTGTTGAGACATCGTAGTGATCGAATGCTCGCAGAATAGTGGGGATGTAGACCATATCATCGCGCGACAGAAGCACGGGAATGAATTTCTCATTTCGGCCTTGACCATCGTACAATTCCTGCGTGATGATCGCGCCTTCCCAGGTAGCTCCCAAACCTTTCCCATCTACTTCCCTTTTCCGAAATCGCCGGAGATAGGTTTCCGTACAAATGACCAGGACGAATTCGGATGCCTCGATCTCATCCTCCATCCACGTCGGCCAGCCTTTAGGAACAGATTGATGGTATTGGTCGAGCTCTGCGTTCACGCGATACGGATCGCGCAGTCGGTCGGCAAGGGCAAGCACGCGGTCTTGAAAGTCATCGTCTCCATGGGCGTAGCTGATGAATACGCGCTGTGCCGGGCTGGGATTTTCTTGGCTCAATGGCGACCTCACGATTCATTGATAACTCTGTATCATAGCCCAACACGAACCACATCCGAGGTGTGAGTGGATGCGCGGAACGTCAGGGCACGACTTCAGTCATGCCGAAACGATTGGGTAGGAAAACACTTCCTCACTGCCGTAGGCCAAAGCGAAGTCCCGGCGTGCCGGGACGCAGCGCGCATGAGTGCTGTTGCGTCCTTGGTTCGTGCGGTTTACCGG
Organism: Candidatus Sulfopaludibacter sp. SbA3; assembly: GCA_945865705.1. Lineage (GTDB taxonomy): Bacteria > Acidobacteriota > Terriglobia > 2-12-FULL-54-10 > 2-12-FULL-54-10 > SHUM01. The sequence continues at coordinate 14,656 of CAMBEY010000035.1, read as the reverse complement.
GAGGTCGAGCAAAGTGCGACGAAATTCCGCTCCGTCCCTGGCGTGACTGCGCTCCCGCCTTCGGCAGATCGGAAGAAGGTGTCATTACTGCTTTGCGGCACGACTGAAGTCGTGCCCTGACGTCGAAACAATTCAAGGGAATTGCGCGGCACGGGGCAACGGGTGGCGAATGTTTTAAGGTAGCGCAGGCGGGAATGCCTGCGCCACTCGCCGCGCGGCTTGGCTGTGCGGATAATATTGGTCCAGCCGCGGAACCCGCTGAATATTCTGGCGGCGGCGCGGGCGGCGCGGAATTTTGGGTTGGGCGATATTGCCGTGGTGGATGTGCATGCGCCGGCCTGGGCTGAAGCGCTCGAGAAGGACACGGATCGCGAGACGCCGCATGGGCCGCGCGGCTCGTCGCGCGGATGGCTGGGAGACGCGCGATGCTATGCGACTCTCGACGAGGCCCTTGGCGACGAGGCCATCGGCGATTGCAACTGGGTGCTGGGAACCAGTTCGCTCGACCGTCGCGCGGGTGTGCTGGCCGATCCCGCCGCTGCTCACAGCGCTGCTCGTGGCGCGACCAGGCCGCGCAGCGGCACGCCACTGGACGCGTCGCAGGTGATCGACCTGAATGATCTGCCGGCGCGCATCGCGGCCTCCCAAATCGGGCCACGCGCGTCCCGAATTTCAAATCGCGAATCGCGAATCTCGCGTTTGCCTTCCCCAACCCCTAACTCCCAACTCCCAATCCCTGCTCTCATCCGCGACCGGATCGCGATACTCTTCGGCTCGGAGAAGCGCGGGCTGACCAACGACCATCTGGCGCGCTGCCAAAATTTGTTGCGCATCCCCACCGTGGTCGCGCTGCCGTCGATGAATCTGGGGCAGGCCGTCGCCGTGGTCTGTTACGAACTTTCCCGCAGCGGGGTTCTGGCCGGGGTGCTGGACGGGGAGATGGCCGGGCCGGCATCTGAAAAGTTGGCGACCGGGAAGTTGGCACAGGAGAGCTTGGCGGCGGAGTCGGGCGGCGAGGCCGGTGCCCTGGAACCGTCCAGTCTCAACTCGGTTGTCGAATCAGATACCCCGCCAGAAGTCAATTCCCGATCCGAAGAATCCAAAGATTCCACTTCGACCAGAAATTCAAGAAAGCCCAAATTGACCAAATTATCGGAATCGGCGGATAAATCCAACCGTGCGGCTTCAGCCAGGCAGGTTAGGGCATTGATGCAACATCTCTTCCCGCTGACAGGCCAAAAATCTGAGTCAAGTGGGGAGACAGTGGAGCTTGATAAGTTAAGTACAAGACAAAGAAATCTGTATCAAATGATAAATCGGCTACCGCTGACGGAACGCGACGTCTCGCTGATCTTGGCGTTGGTCAGAGTTGTCAAAACCGCAAAAACCGTGAAAGTGTGCACTTTGGTCCCTGCCGATTCTTTGGGCAAAACCGCAGATTCTTAATTCGTATTATATTTGTATTTTGATCGTTTAATATTCGTGTGTTTTGATCCGCTCGACCGGGTCATTTTTATCAAGGAAAAGGAAATCAGCCGGAGAGAATTACGGTGGCGAATGGCGAGGCAATTCCCAAAAAAAAATCGGCGGGCGATTACACGCTCTGCCCGCCGAATCCTGATTCTGTCTTCTGACTTCCCCTACTGTTCGGCTGCCTCGTACTTGTCGCGCAAGCGGGCGACCACGCCGGGGTCGGCGAGCGTGGTGGTGTCGCCCATGGCGCGGCCTTCGGCGATGTCGCGCAAGAGGCGGCGCATGATCTTGCCGCTGCGCGTCTTGGGCAGCTCGGCGGTCAGGTAAATCTCCTCGGGCCGGGCCAGCGCGCCGATCTTATTGGCCACGTGTTTCTTTAGCTCCGCGATCTTCTCCGCAGGCGCCATGTTGGCGCCATCGGACTTCAGCGTGACGAACGCCACCACCGCCTGCCCCTTTATTGAATGGGCTTTGCCCACTACAGCGGCCTCCGCCACCGATGGATGATTGACCAGCGCGCTCTCCACTTCCGTCGTGGAGATGCGATGGCCGGAGACGTTCATCACGTCATCGACGCGGCCCATCAGCCAATAGTACCCGTCCTTGTCGCGCTTCGCGCCGTCGCCGGTGAAGTAGACGTCGGGGCTGTAGCGACTGAAGTAAGTCTTCGCGTAGCGGTCCGCGTCGCCGTAGATAGTGCGCGCGATGGAGGGCCACGGCGCTTTCAGCACCAGATATCCGCCGCCGCCGAGCGGGACGGAGTTGCCGTTCTCATCGAAAATATCTGCCTCAATTCCGGGCAGTGGCCGCGTCGCTGATCCTGGTTTCGTCGTCGTAATTCCGGGAAGCGGCGAGATCAGAATCGATCCCGTCTCGGTCTGCCACCAGGTGTCGACCACCGGACAGCGTCCGCCGCCGATGTGCTCGTGATACCACATCCAGGCCTCGGGATTGATCGGCTCGCCGACGCTGCCGATCAACCGGAGGCTTGTCAAATCATGCTTTCGTGGATACTCGAGGCCCCAGCCCATGAAGCTGCGGATGGCCGTCGGCGCGGTGTAAAGAATGTTGACGCGATACTTTTCGACGATGGCCCAGAAGCGATCCTTGTCCGGCCAGTCGGGCGAGCCTTCGTACATCAGCGAGGTCGCTCCGTTCGAGAGCGGCCCGTAGACGATGTAACTGTGACCAGTGACCCAACCGATGTCAGCGGTGCAGAAGTAGACGTCATTGTCGCGATAATCGAAGACCCATTGGAACGTGGAAGTAACGCCGACGAGATAGCCGCCCGTGGTGTGCAGAATGCCCTTGGGTTTCGCCGTGGTCCCGCTGGTGTAGAGAATGTAAAGCGGGTCTTCGGAGTCCATCTCCTCGGCGGGACAGACCTGCGAGATGCCCTTCATCAACTCGTGCCACCAGTGGTCGCGGCCTTCGTGCATGGTGATGTTGGCGGCGGCGCCGATGCGCTCGACCACCACGCAAGCCTTTATCGACGGGCATTCGGCGATGGCCTCATCGACATTCTTCTTGAGCGGCAGGATCGCGCCGCGCCGCCATCCACCGTCGGAGGTGATGACGACGTTGGCCTGCGCGTCGTTGATGCGGTCGCGTAGTGATTCGGGTGAGAAGCCGCCGAAGACGATGGTGTGCGGCGCGCCAATGCGTGTGCAGGCGAGCATGGCGATGGCTAGCTCGGGGATCATCGGCATGTAGATCGCCACGCGGTCGCCCTTGCGCACGCCGAGGCCTTTCAGCACATTCGAGAATTTCGAGACCTCGCGATGCAGATCGTTGTAAGTGAGCACGCGCTCGTCGCCCGGCTCGCCCTCCCAGATCAGCGCGGCCTTGTTGCGCCGGTCGGTCGAGAGGTGCCGGTCGAGGCAGTTATACGCGACGTTGGTCTTGCCGCCGAGAAACCACTTCACCCACGGCGCGTTCCACTCGCGGACTTTATCCCACTTCTTGAACCAGTGGACCTTCTCCGCCTGCTCGGCCCAGAAGGCCTCGGGATCGCGCGCGGCGCGCGCATAGATGTCCTCGTCAGAGAGCACGGCGTTCTTGCGAAATTCGGTGGGCGGGGCAAAGCGTCGGTCTTCCAGATAGAGCGCTTCTATCGTGTTGGGCGTGTTTGCTGGGGCATTCGATGATTGCGTGGTCTTCTCGTCGGCCATGAATAAAGGTCTCCTATGATCTGCGAATCTCCCGCGCAGCAGCGGCTGCCCGCGATCGCGACGGTAATGAAATGGCTCGGCTATTATCCAAGTCTGCGTGCGATTGCACAAGAGGTTTTGTGCGTGGAGATTGCTGGGGCTTGTTTTCAATCAGAGCCCCGGCAGGGGCGGCAGGCCGTAGCCCAAGGCGCAAGCCGTGGCTGGGAAGGCAAAACACGAGCAGCCCTGGAGGGGCGAAAGAACGTTTCGTAATGAGAGGTTCTGTCGCCCCTACCGGGGCTCGCGGCGCATTGGACGAGGAATCCCCGGGCTTACGCCCGGGGCTACTTTCTTCCGCCCCCGACGGGGCTCTGTGCGGCACGCAACATTCACGATGCGCGGCTTGCGGCGGCGATGCGCGTGTGCGGAATCTCGCGCATCCTCACGCTCAATCCACCCGGCTTCGCGCGGTACACCAGCATCATGGTTGTGCATCCTGAAAATGTTCGCGCGTGAAAACCGGGAGGCGCAGATCGTTTGCGCCGTAGCCTAACGGCGCGCGGTTCAGGCCGCCCCCTGCTCCCCTTGGAATCCAAAAACGCGCTATGATATGCCTTGGGGGGAAACTATGATTCAGATTGAATTGCGCCCGGAGATCGAAGCGCGGCTCGCGGCAGATGCACAGGGCCGTGGTGTGGAAATGAGCGCCTACGTTGAGAGCCTGCTGGAACTAGCCGTTGCGACCCGCCCCGCGCCGCGCCTGCGCACGCGAAAAGAAATGGAAGCATTTTTTGAGGCGATGGCCGCCAATTCCGAAAGAATACCACAGTTGCCCGATGAAGCATTTACTCGCGAAAGTTTTTACCAGGACCACGATTGATGGTGCCCGAGCAAGCCAACGTCCCGGCCTACCTAATCGACACCAACATTCTTCTCCGGCTCTCGAAGCGCGACGATCCACTGCATGCCTTAGTGCAATCCGCTCTTGACGCATTGGTCGAAAGAGGCTCGGAAATTTGCTGCACGCCGCAAAATATCAGTGAGTTCTGGAATGTCTGCACACGCCCCGCGGATCGCAACGGCTTCGGTCTGTCCGTTCAGGAAACGGACCAGCGTTTGCAGGTAATCGAGCGCACCATCACAGTGCTTCCGGATAATGAGCGTATCTACCCTGAGTGGAGGCGGTTGGTTGTGAGCCACAGTGTAAGCGGCGTCCAAGTCCACGATGCGCGGCTCGCGGCGGCCATGCATGTTCACGGGGTCTCGCACATCCTCACGCTCAATCTACCTGACTTCGCGCGTTGCACCAGCATCACGGCAGTGCGTCCTGAAAATGTTCGAGTGTGAAAACCGGGCAGTGCATTTTGGTTGCGCCGTGGCATAACATTGCGCAGTTCAGGCTGAACGCTTTACCGGCCTTTTACCGTGTGGTCTCTGTTATGGCCCTTCGTGAGCCAATCTCTTTTGCAGTATTGGTGGCAATGTGCCATGGACTTAAAATCGCCGTCGAGAAGCTTCCAAATCGTACCCATTGTATTGCCCGCCTCTGCCTGCTTGACCGGCTTGAGCGTTAGGACGCGAGATTCGCTGTCGCTGAACTCGACAAGCACCTCGTCGACCGCCATTTCAAAATGTGAATGAAGCAGAGCCACGCCGAGGCGATCCCTCTTTCCGTGTTTCTTCAGCACCTCACGAATCTCAACCAAGCAATCGCTATCGCTCTCGTTAAGTGGTTCAACCTCGTCTATGTCTTTGACTTCGGCCCACTGCATCGGAGCGATCATTAATGCGGTTTTACTCATCTTAACCTCCTGCTCTCGAATTCGGACTATTGTCCGTTGGACTATCGTCCGCAGCATAGCAGCATTGGGTTGTTGCGACAACTAAAAAGTAGGCACATCCAACCAAGTTCTGGCCCGGAGAAAGCGTTTGGCGAAGCGCTACGACAAGTCCGTCAAGAGAGAGGACTTTCCCAAGAGCAGTTGGGATTTGAGAGTGAATTAGACCGCACTTACATCAGCTTATTGGAACGCGGCCTACAAAGTCCGACTATCAGAACTGTGGTAAAGTTGGCGGCAGTGCTGAAGCTACCGCCCTCCGACATAATCAAGCGCATGGAATTTGTGCTTTCGAGAGGAAGCAGAAGGGCCAAAGCGAATTGAGCTTGGCTGCTACCCACTAATCCACGTAGAAGAGTACCCCAACGCATCTACTGTGCCCCACGGGGGTGCGGTTTCAAATGCCCCTATCTCCTATCCCATCCGAGCGTTGACGGGGCGGGGTGATTCCCCTAGACTTGAGCTAGGTTGCAGTGCGGTCGGCGGGACGGCGAATTCCTTGGACAGTTGGGCGATGGGGATGGCTAGGACTCCAGTGAAAAATCGTGAGCTTGGTGGCAAGAATGGTGGCGCTGGTTTCGGCGTAGCGCCGGCTTCCAGCCGGCTCCAAGGGCCGCCAGGATGGCGGCGCTACGTGTCGCGGCTGGCAGCGGCTATTGCAATAGTCGCGCTGCTGGTCGGCATCGTGCCCCGCGCGTTTGCGCAGGGGCGTGCCGCGGGGATGTCGCCGCAGGAGATTGTGGCCGAGCCGGACCTTACTTTGTTTGCGGTGATGGCGGCGCTGAACGCGGCGGGGTATGACTCGGGGATGGAGCGGCCGGAGCTTTCTCCCGTGCGGGCGGCGGTGCGCGAGGAGTTGAAGGGCAAGGAGTATCCGAGCCTGCCCGCGCTGCGCGAGTTTTACAAGGCGCATCGGCTGGCCGATCCGGACCGCGACCTGAGCCGCTATGTTTCTTTCGCGCTGCTGATCGGGCCGCCGCCGAAGTTTGAGATTCTTTATAGCCCCGCCAATCTGCCGCCCGACATGCTCGATCTTCAGGAGCTGCCGCACCTGATTTCGGCGTTCTACGAGCAGGCTGACGTGTCGTCGTTGTGGGTGAAGTATCTGCCGGCGATGCAACAGGACTCGGAGCGCTATCAGGTGCTGCTGGCCAAGGTGATTCAGGAAACCAATGGGTATCTGGGCGTCGAGAGCGGGACGTTCCTAGGGCGCAAGTTTTCGTTGATGCTGAACCCGCTGGCCGCGCCCGGCCAGATCGAGTCGCGCAATTACGGCGACGGCTACTACCTCATCGCGGGGCCGTCGGTGTCGTTGCCGCAGGACGACATCGAGCACGCCTGGCTACACTACATTCTCGACCCCTACGTTGGCCGGTTCCCCAACATCGTGCAGTCAAAGGCCCCGCTGGGACGCATCGCCGCGCGCGCGCCAGCGCTGGACCCGATGTTCAAGAGCAGCTTCGATCTGCTGCTGACCGAGTCGCTGATCCGCGCCATTCAGGCCCGCCGCGCCAAGCTGACGGACCGCGAACGGCTGGCGCTGGCGCAGGATTCGGTGGAGGAAGGCTTCATCCTCACCGCGTATTTCTACGAAGCGTTGCAGGTCTTCGAGAAGCAGCCGGTGGGCTTCAATCTCTACTTCGCGGAATTCGTGGACGGCATGCAGCTTGATAAGGAGCAGAAGCGTCTGGCCGAGGTGCGCTTCCGTCCAGCGGCGACGCGCGGACGGGCCGAGGCGCGCTGGTCGCCGCTCGAGCAGATGGCGCGCGAAGCCGAGTTGGCGATGGCGCGCGGCGAGTATGATCAGGCGCGGGCGGGCTTCAATTCGCTGATGGAGTTGTACGGGGCGCAGCCGCGATTCCTCTATGGGCTGGCGCTGGTGGCCAGTCAGCAGAAGATGCCGGAGCAGGCGGCGGGGTATTTCGCCGAGACGGCGCGGCGAGCCTCAGACCCGCGCATGAGAGCGTGGGCGCACATCTATCTGGGTCGTCTCTTTGACACCAACGGACAGCGCAAGGAGGCCGAGGCCGAGTACGAAGCGGCGCTCGGCTCCGGCGACGTTTCGCCCGACACGCGCGAAGCGGCGGAAAAGGGATTAAAGACGCCGTTCACCAATCCCAAGCCGACGGCGGTGGAAGAAGCGCCCGCTCGCGTGCGAGTGCCATTAGGCGGCGATGAGGGCACCACACCGGTCCCGGCACAATGAGAGCGGCGAGAGTGGCCGCAGATATAATGAACACTTTCCGCAGCCTGTATTCCGTTGGCCTGATCGTGGCGGGGATTGCCACGCTGTCTATGTTCGCGTCCGCGCAGGCCCCACAAACGCCATCGCAGCAGGCACCGCGCTACTCGCTGGGCATTCCTTCGATTGACGAGATTCCCCCAGAGGCTATCCCGCCCGCACCCGCGCCGGTACGTCGCGCACCGCCTGTGCCTGCGCCGCAGGCTAAGTCCCCGGAGGAAACGGCGGCGTACGAGAAGTTCGTGAAGGAGCAGCGTGCCGACGAGCGCATCCGCTTGGTCGAGGATTTCCTGCTTCAGTATCCTGACTCTGAGCTGAAGCAGTTCGCCTATCAAGCAGCTTCGGAAGCTTACCGACGCAAGAATGATCTGGGGCGCATGCTGACCTACGCCGAGCTGACGCTGGCAGAGAATCCCGAGAATCTGCAGGCCCTGCTGACTCTGGCGAAGTCGTTGCCGGAGAGCGTTAGTCGCGACGACCCGGATTTTCACGACCGCGTGGAGGAAGCTGAGCAGCACGCCCGCAAGGGCATTGAGGTGTTGACGAAGGCGGTTCGCCCGGCACGCGTAACGGCGCCACAGTGGCAGCAGACGCGCAATGAAGCCGAGTCGTCGGCGCGACTGGCGCTGGGATTGACGGCCATGATGCGGGAGGACTACGCCGCCGCCGAGACGGAGTATGCAGCGGCGTTGAAGTTGATCGAGAAGCCCGATGCGCTGCCGCTCTATCGGTTGGGGCTGACCTATTCATTTTTGAAGAAGTACGACGAGTCGATTGACGCATTGCAGCGGGCCGCTGCGGCGGGCGGCGTGAAGTCGCGCACGGCCGGCGGCGCGCCGCGCGATCTGGTGGCCGAGGCGGTGGCGATGGTGGAGAAGGCGCGCGGGCCGGTGAGCACGCCGACCGCTCCGGCACCGTAGTACTGGACAAGTTTCTGGACAAGTTTACGAGTGGGCGATGGCAATTCAGTGAGCATGGGACATCATCATCAGCCCGCTCCGGGCGACATCCCGGAGTTGGAAGCGAAACTCGGCTACCATTTTGCGCAGAGCGAGTTGATCGAGAAGGCGCTCACGCATCGCTCCCATCTTTCGGGGCAAACCGGCGGGCCGCGCCACGCATCCAATGAGTTGCTGGAGTATTTGGGCGACTCGGTGCTGGCGTTACTGGTCAGCGAGACTCTGATCCAAAGGCATCCGCAGGAAGGCGAGGGCGATCTTTCGAAGCGCCGCTCGCGGTTGGTGAGTGAGGCGCATCTGTATCAGGCGGCTGCGCGGTTGGGCTTGGGTGCGTATCTGCGGCTCGGTCGAGGCGAGGAGCGCGCCGGTGGGCGAGGCAAGAAAGCCTTGCTCGCCGATGCCATGGAGGCGCTGCTGGCGGCGGTCTATCTGGATGGCGGGTTAGAGCCGGCGCGTGAGTTTGTGCGCCGCTGGGTGCTGGAATCGGTTGACGGCCCAGTTGACGGAGACGACCTGCCCGCCACAGACTATAAGACAGAGTTGCAGGAGGCGCTGCAGGAACGCAAACTCCCCGCGCCGCGCTATGTGGTGGTGAAAGAGAGCGGTCCCGAGCATCGCAAAATCTTCACCGTGCAGGTGCTGATTGAGGGCAAGGCCGCGGCTGCGGCCGAGGGCGAAACAAAGAAGGCTGCGCAACAGGCTGCCGCGCGCATCGCGCTCGGCAAGGTGCGGCAGAGCGAAAAAAGTTACGCTGAGGCGGAGTAATCAAGTGGCGAACGGTCAGGAACATGAGAACGAAATAGCGAACACGGAATCGACGCAGGATGCTGTTCCGGCGGAACCGGCTTCGTCCGATGGTCCTGACGGCGAAGGAAAGTCCACGGCGCGCGAGTACCTGGAATCGCTGGTGGTAACGGTGATCCTGGCGCTGTTCGGGACGACGTTTCTGATTCAAGCGTTCAAGATTCCATCGTCCTCGATGGAGGATTCGCTCTTGATTGGCGACCACCTGATGGTGGACAAGGTAGGCTACGGTCCCGGCGGCATGTGGAGTGGGCTGCTGCCCTACGTGGACGTGGAGCGCGATCAGATCATCGTGTTCCGCTATCCGCTGGACCCCACAACCTATTTCGTCAAGCGAGTCATCGGCATTCCAGGCGATCGCATCCGGCTGGAGAACAAAGAAGTCTACCGCAATGGTGAGCGGTTGATGCAGGATTTCGCTGTGCACAAGAGCGGCGACTACAACAATTTTCGCGACAGCTTTCCAGACTTCATCTCCGGTGCCGGATTTCCCGATTGGATGAACGAGTATCGCAACTACGTTAAGGACGGCGAGATCGTGGTGCCCGAAGGCAAGTACTTCGCCATGGGCGACAATCGCGACATGAGTTCCGATAGCCGCTACTGGGGGTTTGTGCCGCGCGAGAATATCGTTGGCAAACCACTGATTCTCTACTGGTCGTTTGAGTCCACCAGCGAGGAGTATCGCGAGTCGGGAGCGGGGAATTATCTGTCGCGCGTGGTCCATGTGCTATTGAACTTCCCGCAAAAGACGCGCTGGTCCCGCATGTTTCATATCATTCGTTAGTTGATCTGACAGAGCCGCGACCGAAAGGGCGCGACAACATTTGCCGATTATCTGTGACCATTCAGCGTAACTGCTCTCTTGCAGTTGCGGCTCGGATTTAAAAACGAGATTCTTGTGACAAATCAGGAACAAATCGAGCGCCCGGACTCCCCGGAGTTAGCTGCTCCAGCGCCGCGGCGGCGTTTTTTCAAGCGTCGCGTCGTGGGCCTTGTGGCGGGTCTATTGCTGGCTGGATGGCTGCTTCCCATTCTAGTGCGCCTGAATTATTTGCAGGACGAAATTGCTGCCGCGCTTTCAATCAGTCTGGGTCGCCCGGTGCGCGTCGGCGACGTGCATCCGCATTTGGTTGGTGGGTTGGATTCCGGTGTGAGTCTGGGATTGGGCTTTGAAGTCGAGAATGTGGAGATTGCCGACGATCCGCGGTTCGGCATCGAGCCGGTGGCCCGCATCGAAATGGTGGAGGCGCGGCTGGCGCTTCGCTCCATCTGGCGTCGCCGCTTCGAGTTTTCCCGCATCACGCTGGTCCGGCCCAGCATCAATCTGGTTCGTGAAGCCACAGAGAATGGCGGGACATGGAATTTCTCCACACTGGCGGGTGCGCACGCGGCGGCCTCTGGTGCTGGCGAAGGGACCGCCGCGGATTCCGCCATTCCTGATTTCTCCTCCAATTATCCTGATATCCGAATTGTAGATGGCCGGTTGAACATCAAGCTGGACAATCGCAAGAAGACGCTGTACCTAGGCGCGCTGGATCTTGATTTGCGAGCCCCGCGTGAACCGAATGAGCCTTGGGTGATTGAGTTCTCGGGAACTCCCAGCCGTTCCACCTTCGCCCATATACCCGCGTTCCTTGTTCGCGGAGAAGGCCAAATTGGCCCCTTCGCGGGCGCTGGATTGACGGCTGCGGGCGTTCCCATGAAGCTGAGTTGGCGCGTCGAAGATGCGTTGCTCGGCGAAGTCGCCGGCGTGCTGGCGGGATCAGAGCAGGGCGTACACGGATCGTTAAACGTATCCGGCGAAGTCGCGGGAACGACTTCGCTGCTGCACGTGATGGGCCGTGCCGCCATGAGTGATCTGCATAGCTGGGATAAGATACCTCGTCATAGGCCCATAGATATTCCGGGGCCCACAGAGATTCCCGCTGAATTTTCCGGCATCCTCGATTTCCAGCAGGATGCATTCCAGCTTGTGGACCTTTCATTCCCCATTTCCGGCCCGATTCCCGGCGGGCCGTCAGCGGATGGCGCGTTGAAGTCCGGACGGATTCGCGTGGAAGGACGCATCGAGCAGCTTTCCACGACTCCACTGTTGCGGCTGGACGCCCAGCTCAACGACCTCTCCCTGATCGCGCTGAGCGCTCTCGCCGAACCATTCTCCTTGGGGCTGGACCCGAGTTTGCAGATCAAGGGAATGCTTGGCGGCAGTATCGAGATGCATGGGCTGCCCGAAGCGTGGAGCGGTGAGCTGCTGATCGAGCACGCGGAATTTCAGCGGCTCGCCGCTGATGGTGTGGCGATGCCTTCTGTGCCAGGAACGAAGAACGCCGCTGCTCCTCCCGTCGCCCGTGTGCGCATGGAGTCCGTGCCGATACGATTTGGGAAGGGAAAGTTCGAGGCTGGCCCCGCGACGGCGGATTTTGGCGCCGGAGGGCCACTGCGGATCGTCGCGCGCGGCAACCTGTTCAATCCGGCTCGCAGCCTTGCGCTGCGAGGCGATAAGATTGCCCTAACCGAACTGCTGCACTGGGCTCCCCTGCTTAGCAGTGAGTTGGGTGGCGAGTCGCGCGTCGCATGGTTGTCGATGACGGCTGGTTCCGCCGCGCTGAATCTGGAGGTCAACTATGCCGCCGATTCATCCGTGAAGTTAACTGGACGCGCTGATATAGCCGGTGCGCAGATGCGCGTATCCCGGCTGGACGTTCCGATGGAGTTGACCTCGGCGCGTGTGCAGTTCCGTAACCGGACCATGCAGATGCGTTCACTTGCTGGAAAAATCGGGGATACTGCTTTCCGCGGAGGCGCAACCATTTTATTGCCCGCTCCCGTCTCGCTCCCGGAACCCGACTCACTTCTGCCCATTGCGATCTCCTTCAATCTGGAATCGGATGAGTTGCATCTTGATCCAGCCGCGAAGCCGTTGCCAGCCAGTGAGCGTTCGTGGCTCTCCGCATTATTCAACAGGAATGAACCGGTGAGTCCTCGCGCATTCCCGCTGCTGGCGGCCGTAGGGAAACTCAAAGCGGCGCGGATACTCTATGCCGGCCTGGAATTCACTAACGCAACCGGAAGCGCGAAGTGGGATGGGGACGCGCTAACGCTGAGCCAGGTTCGGGCAGGCCTTGCCGATGGCGAGGTGCATGGCGAAGGGATGTTTCGTCTGTCGGATGCGCCCTTCGCAATTGATCTGTCGACGAAGTTTCAGCGTGTGAATGCCGAGGCGTTGGCGGATCGTTTTCCGGAATGGCGCGGACTGTTCGCCGGTCATCTCAATGGAGAGCTGTTGTTGAAGGGTTCAGGTGACAACTGGGAGCAGGTACAGCGGGAGTTGCAGGGGGCCGGTGAGTTGAGCGGAAAGGATATCACAGTGCGCCGTTGGCCGTTTCAACGCGGCCAATCCGCGGCTTCCCTTGTCGCCACTGCTTCCGCTCCTGTTGCCGATGCCAAAGCATTGCCTGCGGCCGCTGAATTCTCCGAGTTTAAGGCGAGTTTCCAGATCGCCAAACAGTCAGTTCAGATCAATGAATTTCTAGCCACAGCGGCGTCGAGAGACGCAGTCCGGCGCGTCGCCGATGTGTACCGAGCCACTGGCACGATCGGTTTTGATCATGCCTTCAATCTTGCGGTCGAGAGTTTGAGCGAGGGCCGGAAAGAGGGGCTGGCGCAACAGTGGGTCGGGCCACTCTCCGATCTCCGGCTCGTCGAGGCCATTCCAGCGAATCGCAATGCAGCGCTGCAAACCCGCTAGGTAATTCGCCCTAGCCTACTGAACCAGTGAGGTGAATGACATGATGACGCGCGATATGAATCGCCGGCTTGCCGATGACGGTCAGGGCACACAGTCCGTAAGGCAGGCTCCCCTTTTGCGGCTGCTCCGGATTCTGCAAGCTGCGATGCTGCTGGCCATCTATATTCCGGCGCTGATGGCGGCCGATGGTGTAACGCGTGAGGCTGCCGACGCTGCTCACGCTAAGCTGAAGAGCATTCGGGCCGGAGCGTTTCAAAAGCCGGGGATTCCAGGAAATATTGAATCGATGACGGTTTCTCCTGATCGCATCCATGTGTCTCAACAGGAATCAAACTCGTTACTCGCGCTGGACCTGGCCGGTGCATACCCGAGTGGGGTATCCGCAGTCGAAGTGGAGTTTCAGAGCGGCCGTGTCGTAGGAACCGCGCAATTGGATTTTGATGTTCTGAAACAGTCTTCGCCGACGCCCGTCCCGTTGGTATGGCGATACTTGCTGTTCGGGCAGCACGCGCTCCGAGTGGAAGGCCAGCTCTCCGGCAACAATGGGCAGGGTGAGTTCAAGCTCGAAGAGCTGACCCTGAATGGTTATCCCGTGCCACAGCTATTGATCGATGTGTTGATGAGCCTTTTCATAAGGCCGCGCTTTCCCAGCGTTAAACTGGATGAGCCGTTTTCCCTGCCATACTCCATTGACAGTCTCACCGTCATGCCCGGTCGGATTGAAGTCGCTGGATCAGACGCGGCAAAGCTCTAACCCAAATTACGATTCAGCAAATCTTCGTTGTAAGATCGCACTATGAAGCGTGATGCAGCGACACTACTGGCGAAGGTCCATCTGGCGGCGAAGGTGTATCTGGTTGGAGCGGGGCCGGGAGATCCCGGTCTGCTGACGCTCAAGGGTCACGAAGTCTTGAGCCGCGCCGACGTTATCATCCACGATTATCTGGCTAATCCAGAGCTGCTGCTGTGGGCGCGTCCCGACGCCGAGGTGATCTATGTCGGCATGCACGCCGGCGACCGCATGAAGCAGGCGGAGATCAACTCGCTTCTGGTGGCCAAGGCTCGCGAAGGCAAAGTCGTTTGCCGGATGAAGGGTGGCGACCCGTTTATCTTCGGTCGTGGCGGGGAAGAGGCTGAGTTCGTGGCCCGCGCGGGCATCCCCTTCGAGATTGTTCCCGGCGTCAGCGCAGGCTACGCCGTGCCAGCCTATGCGGGTATCCCGCTCACCCATCGCCAACTGGCCTCCAGCGTGATGTTCCTGACCGGACACGAAGACCCGGACAAGGAAGAGGCCTCGCACCTTGATTGGGAGAAGATCGCGCACGGCGCGTCCACGCTGGTGTTCTTCATGGGCGTCAAGACGCTTCCTCAGATCGCTGAAAATCTGATCCGCGCGGGCCGCTCGTTTTCGACACCGGTCGCCGTGATTCGCTGGGGCC
>CAMBEY010000034.1 GCA_945865705.1 Candidatus Sulfopaludibacter sp. SbA3 | reverse complement strand
TCATCATTTTGCAGGCTTGATCGTATTGTTTCAACAAAACATTTACTTCCTGCACCGAGGTCCCGCTCCCTTTAGCGATGCGTTTGCGCCTACTGCCATTTAGAATCTGTGGGTTGCGGCGTTCCTGCCCGGTCATGGAATTTATGATGGCTTCCACCCGATTCAGCTCTTTTTCGTCAATCGCTTCCTTGGGAAGGTTTTTCATCCCGCTAAACCCGGGGATCATTGCCGCCAACTGATCTAGCGGTCCCATCTTGCGCGCTTGTCCGATCTGCTCTTTGAAATCCTCCAGCGTGAAGTTATTGGTGCGAAGTTTTTCGCCCAGCGACTCCGCCTGACGGCGATCCATCACCTCGCCGGCCTTCTCCATCAACGTGGCTACGTCGCCCATGCCCAAAATGCGCGAGGCCATGCGATCCGGGTGAAACTGATCGAGGTTGTCCAGCTTCTCGCCCGTTCCCACAAACTTAATCGGCTGACCGGTTACTTCGCGGATGGAGAGCGCCGCGCCGCCGCGAGCATCGCCATCGAGCTTGGTCAGCACCACGCCGGTGAGTCCCAGCCGGCGGTGAAACTCCTCCGCGCTGCGCACGGCGTCTTGCCCGGTCATGGCGTCGGCGACCAGCAAAATCTCCGACGGCTCAAGACCTTTCTTCAACTCCTCCATCTCCACCATCAACTCGTCGTCGATGTGCAGACGGCCTGCGGTATCCACCAGCAGGATGTTCATGCCCTTGTTGCGAGCCTCCAAACGCGCAGCCAGGGCGCGTTCCAGAGGCTTATCCGAATCGCTGGCAAATACGGGCACGCCAACAGATTTCCCCGCCACGGCCAACTGCTCGCGCGCCGCGGGACGGTAGACGTCCACGGAAACCAGCAGAGGGAAATGGCCGCCCTTCTGCAACCAGCGCGCCAGCTTCGCCGAGGTCGTTGTCTTTCCGGACCCTTGTAATCCGGCCATCAGAATCACTGTTGGTGATTGCGATGCGAACTTGAGCTTGGCCGCGTTGCCGCCGAGAATCTCGCGCAGTTCCTCGTAGACAATCTTCAGCACCTGCTGACTCGGCGAGAAACTCTCCAGAACTTCCTGCCCCAGCACCTTGGCCTGTAGGCGATCGATGAAGTCCTTGACCACCTTCAAGCTAACGTCGGCTTCCAGCAGCGCCACGCGAATCTCGCGCAAAGCCTCTTGCGTGTTCTCTTCGTTCAGCGTGGCCTGGCCGCGCAATCCTTTGAAGACACGCTGGAACTTCTCTGTCAGACTCTCAAACACAAAAACCTTCCCGCCGGTTGACTACCAGGTAGTGACCCCCTGAGGGGCTAGTGACCCAATATAGATTTTAGCGGTCGGCAGCCCAAACCGTCAAGGAGGCACGTCTAGCCGCGCACTGAGGGCCTGACAATTTATCCAAATATGCGGCCCAGACCAAAGTGCACACTTTCACGGTTTTGACCACTCTGACCACAAAACCTGGCGCGCGGCACCGTTCGCGCGACTCGTATCTGGATGACCGCTTCTTTTCAAAATTGTCCGGCGCGACCTAGCTAGCGCGGACCCCCAAATCATCCAAATTTCCCAGTCTGACCAAATTCTCGTTTTCGTCGTCCGACAACTTTGCGGGATTTCCATTCGGCCGGGCACTTGTCTAAAATGACTGAAGCGGAAAGAATGAAATTTATGACCCGGCCCACACACAATGACTCATCAGCCTGACCCCAAACTTGACCTGATATTTGAACGCATCGTGGACGTTCCCCGCGAACTCGTCTGGATGGCGTGGACCACGCCGGAACACCTGAAGAAATGGTTCACACCCGTGCCCTGGCAAACAGTGGATTGCGAAATCGATCTCCGGCCCGGCGGAATCTTTCGCACCACCATGCGCTCGCCGGAGGGACAGGACTTTCCCAACGTCGGTTGTTATCTGGAGATTGTCGAAAACGAAAAGCTCGTCTGGACCAACGCGATGCTTCCCGGCTACCGCCCCGTGAAATCGCCCGAGGCCTGCCCCGGCGAAGACGGCGGTCACGAGATGTTCGCGTTCACCGCCGTCATCACGCTTGCGCCGAGCGGCCCCGACGGCAAATCCACGAAGTACACCGCGCTCGTCATCCACAGCGATGAAGCGGGCGCCAAGAAGCACGCCACCATGGGCTTCCAAGAAGGCTGGGGAATCGCCCTCGATCAACTCGTCGCCTCCGTGAAGCAACTGTAGGTTGTCGAGCTTGTCGAAGACTTTAGCGCAGATTATTCGTAGTGGGTCCACATGCGCAGCACTTTCACGATGCGCTCTTTCTTCAGCACCTGATAGACCATGCGATGTTGGATGTTGATGCGTCGGGAGTATGCGCCCGCGAGATCGCCCACGAGCTTCTCAAACGGTGGCGGGTTCTGGAAAGGGTTTGCAGCCAGGATGGCAAGGATCGCTTCGGCCTGTGGCCTCAAGTTGGAAGCGGCGATTCGCTTCGCGTCCTTCCGCGCCTGATTGGTGTACAGCAGTTGCCACGGTCTCGGCTGGGTTTCCCGCTGGCGTTTCGGCTTCGATGGCGGGCGGGGGTTCACCAGCCGGGTTCCTTCTTGCACTTCTCGACGGGCGTCTTCAAGCCGCGCCGGATGGACCCGCGCATCCGCGGAATGGACAGCAGGTAGAGCGTCTCCTGCATGGCATTCCAATCCTGCTCGCCGATCAGCACGGCATTGGAGCGCGGCCCACTGATCACCACCGCCTCATGCGCCGCCGCCGTCTCGTCAATCAACCGATAAAGCTTCTGCCGCGCCTCGCTGGCATTCATCGTGTTCATAGAGTGAGCGTACGCCATATCGTACGTATTTGCAATCCACAATCTCCGCTGCCGCGCTACGTAGGGACAGGTCTCCAGACCTGTCCTCCAGCGGGCAGGCAGGAATGCCTGCCCCACAAAAATTTGCAGTTCAGTCTGACTCGACTTGCTCCATTGCCCCCATATCCATCTCCCTGATGAAATCACCCTCATGGCGAATGGATATTTCAACTGCGTACACGCTGCGTTACCACAGAATGATTTGCGTGTCGGTGGGGTAGCAGGTGGGGCAGGCATTCTTGCCTGCCGTTTTTAGGAATTAAAAAGCCGCAGGCAGGAATGCCTGCGCCACTTGGCAGCGGCATCTCCTGAATGCTGTTGGAGGCTATGAATGTGCGCTGGCGGGGACCACTCCGATGCGCAGGCCCATCGCCGCCAGAACTTTGGTGAGCGTATGCAAGACGCGGGTTGCCGCCTTCCGAAAGTGTACGATAGAGCGCTTCCCGGTTCAGGCGCGTGGCTTTGGATAGCGTTGCCACGCCGCCTCTGGCATCTCGATGTAGCGCACCGGGAGGGCGATCTTTCCCTCGACGTGAGCGACAACTTCGTCCAGCGCGGCGATCAAGCGCTTTCCCGCTGCGGAATGTCTGGGAGACTTGTCACGGTCTCCCAGTTGTTTCTTAATCATCGGACGGCTCTCAACTAATTCAACCACTCGACATCCCTCACACTTCCAATCCTATTTCAAGAACGACTCCGAGTGCGTGTTTGATATCCCGCAAAACATTATCCGGCAGCTTACCGAGCCGGCGCTCTAGCCGCAGGTACGGCAGTGAACCGAGTCCCTGCACATTCGCCACGGAATCACGGTTAAGGAATGCAAGACGCGGCAGCGCTACTTCGTATGAGCTCTGTCTGTTTTGGGTGGTCAGTGGGACATACAGAATTAAGGCCCGAGGTGGATTGGGGTCGGAACGCGAAACGATAACGACAGGCCTTGTCTTGGCGGCAAGGCCGAGATCGGCCAGCTAGGCCTCACCGGGCTGGGGGTTCATCGAGAATATCCAGAACTTGCTGCTCGGCTTCGCGGGAACGCATCACGTCGAGCACATCCTGATCCGCCAGAGCGATAAGCTCAGTTACGCGCTCGCGCACCTGCGCTGCCATCTCCGGTCGCCACTGGCGCAGCTTATGATCGAGTTTTTCCACCAATGTATCCATAGTGCTCACTGGGCCTACCGTAATGCCATTATACTACGCGCGGCAGATATCCTGATCTCTGTGATCAAGCCTCGGGCAACGGGAAAACGGTGCAGTTCAGGCTGACCCCGATCACAGACCCCGACCACACAGGCGGATATCTTTTCGCTTCTATTTTTTGGCGGTCAGTCTGG
Source organism: Candidatus Sulfopaludibacter sp. SbA3 (assembly GCA_945865705.1). Classification (GTDB taxonomy): domain Bacteria; phylum Acidobacteriota; class Terriglobia; order 2-12-FULL-54-10; family 2-12-FULL-54-10; genus SHUM01. Next base: position 11,348 of record CAMBEY010000034.1, on the reverse strand, counting down.
CTGGAATTAGCAACTCGCTTTCATCATACCAATTGAAATAAAGTCTCTTCTTTTCGCCACCTTTATACTGGATTGAGAAAACCTCCAACAGGCCAGAGCCGAATGGAGAATTCTCCGTTTCAAACGAACAGCAAGTGCCCTCTCGGTCGTATTGTACGACCTCTGCATTAGGACCCAACAAAGCATTCAAGAACTTATAGGTATTATCAGAACCTTTTCCGAAGCCACCTCCAACTTTAACGGGAGATTTTTCTGAATAACCGTACTCAGAATCAGCGGCACTCTTTTTGAGCTTGGCTGTACCTTTCTTTCTCCCAATCATTTCGGCGGTAATCGAACTGCGCGTCGATGATTCGATCTCAGGTTGCTGGGACAGCAAACCTGTCGGGCAGAAAGACAAGGCGCCCAACATAAGTCGCAAAAGCAGATCACTTCGTTTGTCTCGGGGCATTCACACTTCCTCCTTGAGCGGTCGGCAGGTTTGCGGCCAACTCCGCTTTGACACTTGATCCTATTACCGTCTCGCGACGCCTTGAGCGGTCTTGCGGCGCAACTTCAGGTCGGACAGCGTCGAGACTACGGTACCTTGTGTTTTGGTGCCTTCGCCGTATTCGGCGGCGAAAGTCGGGTCGGCGAAGACGGGTTTGCCATCGATCAGCGTCCACAGGGCTTTCATTTCGCTGATCTGGTCTTCGGGGATGGTCATGTAGTCTTTGTCGAGGACGGCGAGGTCGGCGAGTTTGCCGGGCTCGAGCGAGCCGAGCGTGTCGCCTTTCAGGACGTACTTGGCGCCGTTCAGCGTGGCCACGGTCAGCGCTTCTTCGCGCGTAAGACGTTCGTGCGGGCCCCAGACTTTGCCGTTGCGGTCCTTGCGCGCGATGGAAGTTTCCAGGCCGTCGAAGCCGCCCATTTCGTTGGCGACCAGCACGCCGTTCTTGATCATGGTCTTGGCGGGCGAGGGGAAATTGTGCGCAACTTTGTCGCCGTACATCTTCGCCGCGGCCTCGCCGCCCAAGCTGAATTCGCAACTGAACATCAGGCCCAGCTTCGCGGCGCGCGCCATGTCTGTCGGATCAACCAGGCGGCAGTGATCGAGCGCCCAGTTCTTGGTCGAGTCCTTGCCGTACTTGCCCTGCATCTCCTCCATGGTATTGAGGATCAGCTTCACGGAGCGGTCGCCGGCGGCGTGCGTGTTGGCGAGGCGCGCGCCGTCGCGGGCGGAGTAGTCGAGAAACTCGCGGAAATAGTTCGCCTGGATCGGCGCGCCCTTCGGTCCCTTGTACTCGATGTCGTTCAAACACTGACCGTTTGAGCCCCACCACTGGTCGAGGCCCGAAGTAGGATCGGTGCGGCTGGCGGCCACGCACATGCGGTTGCCCGAACCATCAATCGCCGACGGCGCGGCGGACATCGACCACACCTTCGCGGTGCCCTTGCCCATCAGCCCGCCGGCTTCCTTCAGGCCGTCCTTGCCGAACTCCATGCGCCCGAAGTAAGTCTCAAAGCCGTAGCCGATGCGTGGCTGCAGGATGCCCAGTTCGTCCATGTACTTGAAGGTCTGCTCGGCGTAGACGGGCAGGCGCGTGGACATGGTGGTGATGCCTTCGGCGATCAACTCGTCATTGGCCATCTTGAAGATGCCCGCCATCACCCACGGATCGGGTTCAGGAAGTTTCTCGAGAGCGAAGCGTAGGCCGGGCGATTCGAGGTGGCCTTCGGGCTTGCCGGTCTGGTCCACCCAGAAGCGGCCATACTTCTTGAAGAAGTCGCCGTGCTTCGCCCAAAGGATATCGACGGCTTTGCTGTTGACCAGCACGCCGTTTACGTTGGGCCATGTGAACGCCATCACCACGGGATTGTTGGGTGTGGCTTTGTCCAGCTCGTAGCGGTTCATGCCGTCCAGCATGACCTTCTCGACCACGCCGGGAGCCGCCGCGCTGCCGCCATCGGCGCTGCCGAAGTAAACCCACTCGCCGGGTGCGAACTTGTACTTGGCCATCACGCCGCTGACCTGATTGAGTACGTCCTGCACGGAGCGCACCGCGCCCCACGCGATGGGGTAGGCCTTCATGCCGGGGAAGCCGACATAGCCGCCGTAGTTGGACTCGGCCTCGTCGTTCAGGTGGATGTGTGTATGAATCAGACCGGGGATGACCGTGCGGCCCTTCAAGTCCATTTTCATGGTATTGGGTCCGGCGAGCTTCAGCATGTCCTCATTGCTGCCGGTGGCGGCAATTTGATTGCCGCGAATGGCGACGGCCTGGGCGATGGTGAATTTCGCGTCCACGGTGAGAATTTTCGCGTTGTGCAGCACAACATCGGCTGGAGCGCCTTGCTGCGCGGCCAGCGTGCCGGCAAAAATGGCCGGCAAAAATGCAGCGCATAGTATTGTTATTAAACGAGTTATTTCTAAATTGATACGCATTGGAACTCGCCTCCTGGAATCGATCGTCGTCAGACGCTTGCGCTACCGATGCACAGCCTTTTATCACACCCCGGAAGGCACTGTCAACGCTGGTTGACGAAATTCGAGCATCATCCAGGCCCGCTTGTGCATCATATTTCCCGGAACGACCGGGCAGCCTTTTCGAGGCAGGCGGGCCGGAGCAAGTTCGCGATCGTTGTGACCGGCAGGGGAATGCTCTTGGAGGCACGCCTGGTGGGCTCGGTTGAAAAATGCAACTTTCGGACTGAATTTAGGTTTAATATATCCCCAGGTATGCGCGCCTGGCGGGAGCGGCGGAACGAGCCGCCGCAAGTGGATTGCCAGCCAAGGCGGGCCATGGACAAATTGAGGGTCATTATGAAACGGAATTTTTTCCTGAGCGCCGTTATGTTGATGATGATGGCAGTCGCGCCACCGACGGGTCTCCATGCGCAGAAGAAATCTGAGCTTGAGAAAAAACCCGAGCCAAAGTCCGACCCGAAAAAGGACAAGGCGGACGTCGAGAAAATTGGCGAGCGCGAAGTCGGCAAGGGCATGAACTTTTACTCCATTGAGGAGGAGATCGCCCTCGGCAAGCAGCTGGCCCAGCAGGTGGAGCAGTCCTCGCAATTGGTGCAGGACCCGGTCATCGCCGAGTACGTCAATCGCCTGGGTCAGAACGTCGTGCGCAACTCGGACGCGCAGGTGCCCTTCACCATCAAGGTGATTGATTCCGATGACGTCAACGCCTTCGCCCTGCCCGGCGGATTTTTCTACGTCAACACCGGCCTGATCCTGGCGGCGGAAAATGAAGCGGAGTTGGCGGGCGTGATGGCTCACGAGATCGCCCATGTGGCCGCGCGGCACGGCACCAAGAATGCCAGCAAGGCGGAGTTGGCCAATTGGCTGAGCCTGCCCCTGATCTTCATTGGCGGGCCGATTGGTTATGGTATACAGTCGGCGGCCGGCCTGCTGATTCCCATGAAATTCCTGCAATTTTCCCGCGGCTCGGAGCGTGAAGCGGATTATCTCGGGCTGCAGTACCTCTACAAATCCGGCTATGACCCGGACGCGTTCATCAGCTTCTTCGAGAAGATTCAGGCGCGGGAAAAGAACCGGCCCGGGTCTCTCTCCAAAGCTTTCTCAACTCATCCCATGACCCCGGATCGCATTGACGCGGCGCAGAGCGAGATCAACACGGTGCTGCCGAACCGCGACGAGCATGTGATTACCACTGGCGAGTTTGCGCGAATTCATGCGCGTTTGAAATCGCTGGTGAATCGCGGCCGCGTGGAGGAAGCGGAAGCCGATAAGGATCGCCCCACTCTGCGCCGCAAAACCACCGGAAAGATTCCCGATGCGGGCACCACTGACGGCACGGCGAGCGACAGCAAGACCACCGGCGACAGCACGGGCGCCGAATCCGCGGATGAGGAAAACAGCGACGACCGCCCCACACTGAAGCGCCGCTAGCGTACCGGTTTCGCGTGACAGTGCCGCGCGCGTCAGCAAGCGGGCCAATGGAAAAACCACCCACCGTCCGCCCATGTTTCCCACGCCCAATCACAATGTAGTTTTGTATTCCACCGCGCGCATTAAAAACCAAACCCCGGCGTCCGGGACATTCGGTTCCATCGGCCCGCTTGCTGACGCGCGCGGCACTGTCACGCCCTCACAATGACTTGTCGGGATTCTCCCATACGGCCATCGGGTCGCCTTGTTGCCGGACGACATAGTCGACGGCCGAGGCCACATCCTCCGGCATCCACAGATACACCGTGCTGCCATGCCGCGCCCAACGCTTGCGATCCGATTCGTTCGGGCTCAGACGATTCAACGCACGGCTGGCGTAAGTTTTGAAGTCGTTCATGCTTTTCTCCGACGCCTGCTGCCCGCCAGCCACCACATGAATGTGATCGGACCGGACATGCACCGCCCACAACCGCCACGCGCGATAAGCGCAAACTTCCTGAATCGCGCGCAATACGATTTCCCGCTGATCGGCGTTCAGCGCAAAAGGCGATTGCGCCATTTGCTGCTCCTCGATCTCAACAATTTTTGGGCTGGGTGGAATGAACGGCGTCCCGTAAATATTCGTCCGGCGATCCACGGTTTCAGCGTCCTCGCCGTGGAGCCGTTTGCCATAACAGGAAAAGGTGATCAGATAAGCCAGCGGAAATGTTCTGTTGGCAACGGTACCCAAGCCATCCCCCATGCCACGCGTGTCAGAGCCGTGCGACCGTGTTGCGCGACAGTGTTGCGTGACAGTGCCGCGCGCGTGAGCAAGCGGGCCAATGGAAAAACCACGTCCCGGCAACCGATGTTTCCCGCGCGCGTACGCAATGCCAAATCGAAAACCCAAACCCGGGCGTCCGGGGCATTGTGTTCCATCGGCCCGCTTGCTCACGCGCGCGGCACTGTCACGCGTCGGCACTGTGGCGGATTATTCCAGGTTCATGCGGCGCAGCAGGTCGTGGTAGCGCGGGTCGTTGCGCAGAGGATCAAACATGGGTTCCGCTTTGAGGAAATATACGACCAAGCTGGACCTTTCTTCAACGGCCTTGTCCAGCCATTGGAACGCTTGGTCCTTGTCTCTCAGGGCTAGATAGACAATTGCGTAACTATAGGCCGGGACGTACCGCTGCCTGGCCATCTCGCGCAACCTGTCGAGGATTTTTTGCGCATCTTGCTTTCGCCCCGCGATGCCATAGCTATACCCCAGAATGGACAACTCGAAGGGGCCTTCAAATAGACTTACCGCCCTTTCCGCTTCCGCGATGGCCTCCGGATACATCTTCTTCGCGGCGTAGGTGTCAGCAAGGGCCCAGTGCGCCGGGACAAAACTCGGGTCCATCTCGATGGTTTTGCGAAGCTGATCGATGGCCGCATCATATTGACGAACAAATGCCAAGTCCTGTCCCAGATTCCTGTTGATGATGAGCGAAAGGGGGTCCAGAGCCACAGCCCGTTTGATTTGGGTCAGGCCATCGTCATTTCGACCCAACGCATCAATTAAAAGCAATGAGTACCAGTGGTGGGCTGTTGCGTAGGTTGGGTCGAGTTCGATGGCGCGCTGGAATTCTTTTTCCGCACCTGAGTAATCGCGGTCATAAATCATCTTGATTAACCCCAGCGATGCGTGCGCCTCGGCGAGGGTGTCGTCCAGTTCGAGCGCCTTCATCGCCGTCGCCTTCGCCTTGGGGAATGCGTCGGCGGGAGAGACTAAGCCAAAACTCTCTGGGATGAAATATGCATCCGCCAAACCCGCATAGGCCAGGGCGTAGTTAGGGTCCTTTTCAATCGCCTGCTGAAAATATTCGGCCGCTTTCTTAAACCCGTCTTCGTTGCGTTTGTTCCACCAGAAGCGGCCCTTTAGATAGGCCTCGTAGGCTTCGGGATTCTGCGTCCCACGCTTGGCCAGCTTTTGCTGGTTCTCACCGCTCAGCTTCAGCTTTAGCTTGTCGGAGATGTCGCGTGCGATCTCCTGTTGCAGGGCGAAAATGTCCGTGGCCTTGCGCAGGTATTGCTGGCCCCAGATTTGGTGATTGTCATTCGCGTCGATCAGCTCGACGGAGACCATCAGGCTGTCGCCCACCTGTCGGACTTGGCCTTTGAAGACGGCGCGCACGCCGAGTTGCTGGCCGATCACATTGGCTTCCACTTCCTTGCCCTTAAAGCGGGCTGCCGAGTCGCGCGAAGTAACCTTCAACTCCGGCACTTGCGAGAGACTAGAGATCAGCGACTCGGCGATGCCGTCGCCCAGATATTCGTTATCAGGATCGCCGCTGGTATTCTCGAGCGCCAGCACGGCCAGCGTGTTAATCGGTTCGTCCGAATTGCCCGCGCCGTTTCCGCCGCTGCCGCTGCGCAACAGATACATCCCCCCGCCAATGGCAATGGCCACCGCCACTGCCGCGGCGATGCCGACCGCGACGTAGCGCCCGCGCCTTGCCCGCTCCGTGGCCGGCGCAGCGGCCAGCCCGGCGACACTGGTGGCACCCGTGGAGCCAGCAGTGCCAGGCGAAATTGTCCCGAACTGTTCGCGGAAGTAGCGTACAAAGTGAACAGTGACCATCACGCCGTAGAGCAGCAGGAAGAAGCCCGACGAGATGTTGAGGGCGACGCGGAAGGCGGGTTGGTCAGAGTGCATCCAGTGCTCGAAGACGAACTCGACGGCGAAGCCGACGACCAGGATGATGGCGTCCTGCAGCAGGATGCGCAGCAGGGCGAAGATTTCCTCGATCATCCCGACCGTCTGGTGCCGCACGTTGCCGCGCAGGTGCCGCCACTCCTCAGCGCCGTCAGCGTCGTGGTGGTTAGGAACCTTGTTGGGCACTTTGTTGGGCTGATGTGCCTTGTCCGGATCGTTGTTGGCAGTAGGGTGCATCAGCGAGTCAGTCCATGCGAGCGGTCAATTTGTGAGCCCTGGTCGCCGCCGATTATAGACGGATTCCCGCCGAATTAGTAGTGCATTGCGGCGGGGCCAGTGCCCGGCGCATGACAGTGCCCGGCGCGTCAGCAAGCGGGCCAATGGAAAAACCACCCCCCGGCCGCCGATGTTTTTCCCATGCAAAACCACAATGTAAATTTGCGCCCCAACGCGCGTTCTAAAACCAAACCCCGGCGTCCAGTACATTCGGTTCCATCGGCCCGCTTGCTGACGCGCGCGGCACTGTCACGCGGCACCGTCACGCAACGCCATCGCAACACCATCACCGGCCAGAAACGCAACGGGATTATTTGGATAATTCCGCAAATTAGGAAAATTTGGAATTTGTTGAGGAGTGCTGGGGCGTGGCGCTGGCTTCGGAAAACCACCGGATCGCCAAAAAGGAGAATATAAAAAATATATAAAGCGAACAAAACAGGAACATCGGCTGGCCGGGGACGGTGCCAAATTTTCCAAATAATCCAGAAAATCAAAAGTGTCGGTCGACCGACGGAACCGACGATTCCGTCAGAACCGTGAAAGTGTGCGCGTTGGTCTTTCTGGTCAATTTGGATAATTTTGATGCCCTGTTTGGACCCAAACCTTCCTTCAACCGGTCGCCCCTTGACAGAATTGCGTGGGTCGTGGTAAGCTGGCTTTTTGATTCGATTCGTTCCCCGAATCTTATCCAGAGTGGCAGAGGGACAGGCCCGACGAAGCCACGACAACAGGACAGAAGATCGTTCCTGTGCCAAATCCTGCCTCGGCAATACGCCGAGGGGAGATGAGAATGGGGAGGCGTTAGCTTTCCTGACACCTCTTCCATTTGGAAGAGGTTTTTGTTTTTTTGGCCCCCTTTAGCAATAAAGGGTCTCTGCCCTATTTTAGGGCAGATGGGTTCAGGCCGAAAGAGTCAGGGAGGTTCGATTGTCCTACGTTACCGGTCTCAAGTGCCGCGAGTGCGGCAAGGATTATCCCATCGCTCCGCGCGTGGTCTGCGACTGCATTGCGCCGCTCGAGATCATGTACGATGTCGCCGGATGGAAGCGCGACCTGACGCGCGAGAAGATCGCCAGCCGCCCGCCCAACATGTGGCGCTACCGCGAACTGCTTCCCCTTTCCAATGATCCCACAGTCAGCCTGAACGTCGGCTATACACCGCTGGTGAATGCGCCGCGCTTGGCCAAGGCCATCGGCTGCCGCAAGCTGTGGATCAAGAATGACGCGGTGAATTCGCCAACGCTGTCGTTCAAGGATCGCGTCGTTGCCGTCGCGTTGAACAAGGCCATCGAGTTTGGCTTCAAGATCATCGCCTGCGCCTCCACCGGCAACCTGGCCAACGCCGTCGCCGCACACTCCGCCGCCGCCGGACTGCAAGCCTACGTGTTCATCCCCGAGGACCTCGAAGAGGCCAAGATCATTGGCTCCGCCGTGTATGGCGCGAAGGTGGTGAAGATTCGCGGCAACTACGATCAGGTCAATCGCCTGTGTTCGCAGATCGCCGGCGAGCATGGCTGGGGGTTCGTCAACGTGAACCTGCGCGCGTTCTACGCGGAGGGTTCGAAGACGCTCGCATACGAAGTGGCCGAGCAACTCGGCTGGCGGTTGCCCGATCAAGTGGTTGTTCCGATGGCGGGCGGATCGCTCATCACCCGCGTGGGCAAGGCCTTTGATGAGCTGACTGAAATTGGATTGGTCGAAGGCAAGCCATACATTCTCTACGGCGCGCAGGCCACGGGCTGCTCGCCCATCACCACCGCGACGAAGGCGGGGCATCGCGAGATCGAGCCGCAGCGACCGTCCACCATTGCGCGCTCACTCGCCATCGGCAATCCCGCCGACGGCTACTATGCGACTGGCGCGATCATGGCCAGCGGCGGCGCGGGCGAAGATGTCTCCGACCCGGAAGTGGTCGCGGGCATGAAGCTGCTGGCGGAGACGGAAGGCATCCTCGGCGAAACGGCGGCGGGCGTTACCGTGGCGGTAGCGCAAAAGTTGCTAGCCTCCGGCAGGATGAACCCGGACGCCGAAACGGTACTTTGCGTTACCGGCAATGGATTGAAGACGCTTGACGCACTGCAGAATCAGCTTGATCTCGGCCTCACTATTCGGCCGCGCCTTGAGGAATTTGAAGAGCAGGTGCTCAACGCGGTGCAGGCGAGTGTGCCGGTGGCAGTAAGCTAACGTCAATACGCTTAGGCAATATTCATCGGCATGGCGAGCGCACTGGCTCACATCGGCAAGAAGGAAGGAACATTCAACATGGGCATCAAGGTACGAGTACCCACGGCGATCACGCGCGGCGCGACGGGCAGCGACAATCTGGATTTGGCGGTCGCCAATCTGCCGGAGCTGCTGGTGAAACTCGAGTCGCTCTATCCCGGCGTAAAGGCATCGCTGCTCGACGAGAAGGGCAATCTGAACCGCTTCGTCAACATCTACGTGAACGACGAGGACATCCGCTTCCTCGGCGGCGACAAGTATCAGTTTCAGGAGGGCGACGAAGTGTTGCTGATCCCTTCCATCGCCGGCGGAGCATACTAAGCGCGGATAGCGGCCCGATTTGCGGCCAAATCATCGGAGAGACATCATGGCATTGAAAATCGCGGTGATTGGAGCGGGCAATATCGGCGGCGCGCTGCTCGGCGGCATCGTGAAGAGCCGCATCGCGCTGCCCAAGGACATCGTCGCCATTGACGCGAGCGACGATTGCCGCCGCCGCGTGGCGGCGCAGCGGAAAGTGCGGACGCTGCCGGCGGCTACCGCGCAAGCCATCGCCGGACGCAACCTCATTATCCTCGCCGTCAAGCCGCAGATTCTCCCCGCGGTGTTGCAGGAGTTGCGCGGCTCGTTGCGGCGCGGTCAGATCATTCTCTCCGTCGCGGCTGGCGTGCCCATCGCTTTCATCGAGTCGATAATCGGCAAGAATATCCCCGTGTTCCGCGCCATGCCGAATATACCGGTAGTAGTTGAAGAGGGCGCGACCGCCATCGCGGGGAATCGTGCCACCACCGCGACGCAGCGCAAGCTGGTCGAGAAAATCTTCGGCACGCTCGGCGCCGTAGTCAGCGTGGACGAATCGCATCTCGACGCGGTAACGGGCCTGTCGGGCAGCGGCCCGGCGTACATCTATCTGATAATCGAAGCGCTGATCGATGGCGGCAAAAAGGCTGGCCTGCCGCACGACGTCGCGCGCAAGCTGGCCGAGCAGACCGTGCTGGGCGCGGCAAAAATGGTGCGCGACTCGAAGCGCCACCCCGCCGCGTTGCGCGACGAAGTGGTAACTCCCGGCGGCACCACCATCGCGGGCCTGCACGAACTGGAAAAGCACGGCCTGCGCTCCACGCTGATCAGCGCGGTCGAAGCCGCCACCGCGCGCTCGAAGGAACTCGGCGCGCAGATCGCCGAGCGCTTTCCGCAGCAAGCCAGCTCACCCATAAGCGTCGCGCCCACAAGACGCCGCGCTCCCGCTAAACCACGGATCCATTCCAGAGTCCGGTAGATTGTTTCCTCCCTTGCGGCAGAAAAGCCACCAGCCGGATAAATACTGCCAGTGCCTAGCAACTCGTTCGCCCACACCAAAGCGTATAGGGAGTTTGTGGTACACGCCCATCGGTGGTGAAAGCAGTTTAGCTGCGGGATTGCGTTTGGCGTTCCATCTGACGCATGTCGGCGCCCCAGCGCAGGAACTGCGCAAGTTCGCGGCGCGCTTTCCACATTTCACGCAGGAATATTGTGAACGTGACAGACTCGGCGGGGATGCCGGTGTAGGTCTCGATGCGCCAGCGCAGAAACGGGCTGAGCCAAGGGCGCAGGCGGTAGCCGCGCGTTGAGACCCAGAGCAAGCGCAATGCGTAGAAGATCATAGTGGGCGGCAGTGGAAACTGGAGCCATCCCGGGGAATCGAACCCCGAACCTCCGCATTACGAATGCGGCGCTCTGCCAATTGAGCTAGGATGGCCCTTACTTTTTTAACATTCCGTATTCAGTTAGTTTAATGGACAGTGGCGGTCCATGCAACTTTCTGCTCGAAACTTTCTCTTCGAAAAGCATACACGGCGCGACATGACCAAAAATTTACCGAAAGATTGCTTGTATTAAGTTTGCGGCTCTCTGGTAAAATCAGGGCACATTGGCCAGTTAATCCGGATCGTAAGGAGATGGGGAATGAGCAACGTAATATTAAAGGTGAACGGCAAGTCGCACACCGTCGATATCGACCCGGCGACTCCTCTGCTTTATATCCTGCGCAATGATCTCGGCCTGCAGGGTCCGCACTTTGGCTGCGGACTGGGGCAGTGCGGAGCGTGCACGGTGATCATCAATGGCGTGGCCGTGCGGTCGTGTGTTACGCCTGTCTCCAGCGTGAAAGCGGAGATCACCACGCTGGAAGGACTCGCTCAAAACAACAAGCTGCACCCCGTGCAGCAGGCCTGGATCGACGAGCAGGTTCCGCAGTGCGGCTTCTGCCAGAACGGGCAGATCATGACCGCC
>CAMBEY010000033.1 GCA_945865705.1 Candidatus Sulfopaludibacter sp. SbA3 | reverse complement strand
CTATCCATAGGTGGAACTCCTTCGAGGGATGGCGTCTCTATATTACGGTCAGCCAGTCCGGCGGCACTGGCCAGCGCTGACTGGCGGCCAGTATACCACTCCAGGCGAACCAATCAAGGGGGAATAATGGGGATGTATGAAAGCCCCGGCGCACTATAGTTACCTGTCCTAAAAGAGACCGTCCGCTTGCACCCATGCCTGTTGTATAATTCGATGGAACAGGCCTCCGGTGCCGGGACAAGAGGATCGGCGTTCCAGCCCGGATCGCGGTCGAGATCGGCATGGCTGAGGAGGTCGAGATGCGTATAAGAACCGGCGTGGCAGGAGGCTTAATTCTACTAGCGTCGTTCGCTGTTCCGGCGAATGCACAAAAGAAGCGTGTCGCAGTTTTTGATTTCGAGTACGCTACCGTGCAAGGCTCCGTTTCATCCGTGATGGGATCCAGTGTCGATATCGGCAAAGGCATCGCGGACCTGATGGTCGAGGAGTTGGTCAAGACCGGCACTTACTCCGTCGTCGATCGCAAAGCTCTCGACAAGATTCTCACTGAACAAAATTTCTCTAACAGCGACCGCGCCGACGCGAATTCAGCCGCGAAGATTGGGAAGCTTCTTGGCGTGGATGGAATCATCATCGGCAGCATCACTCAGTTTGGCGCGGACGATAAGACCACCAACGTGGGCGGCGGCGCGCTCAGTCGAGTCGGCGGACGCTTCGGCATCGGCGGTGTATCCAGGAAAGAGAGCAAAGCGGTGGTCAATATCAGCGCGCGACTGGTAGGCACGGAGTCGGCTGAGATTTACGCCGTCGCCAGCGGCAAGGGTGAGTCGACGCGCTCGGGCACGGGCGTGGTGGGCAACAGCAGCTCAGGGGTCGGAAGCATCGACATGAAAAGCTCGAATTTCCGCGACACCATCATCGGAGAGGCCGTGAACAAAGCCGTTACCACGCTCACCGTGGACCTCAACGCCAACGCGGACAAGGTTGTCGGGAAGAAGATTTCAGTCGAAGGGCTGGTGGCCGATGCGACAGGCGGAGTCATGGTTCTAAATATTGGAACCAAAGTGGGCGTGCAGATCGGGATGAAGCTGGATGTGAAACGTTCCGGTCGCGAGATCAAAGATCCCGCAACGGGGAAAGTAATTCGCAGAATCGAAGAGGCCATCGGCGAAGTGACCATCACGGAAGTGGACGCGACCTCCTCGGTCGGGAATTTCAGCGGCGCGGGAACTCCCAAGGTTGGCGATCGAGTTGCATCAGCCCAGTAAGCGGAAGGCGATAGAACATCATGGCCGCAGAGTTTGAACGAACCCAGCCGATTCCGGGCACACCCGCTTCCGACCCTTCCGGAAGCATCTGGAAGAATCGCTACCTCATCGAGCGTGAGTTGGGACGTGGCGGCTTCGGCGTGGTGTTCCTGGCGCGCGACAAGCAACTGCTCTCGAAACCCGTCGTAATTAAACTGCTGCATGACGGCTCCTCGCCCGACACTTATTTTCAGAAAAAGTTTCAGCAGGAGATCGAGGCCATGGCGCGCATCGATCATCCCGGCGTGGTGGGCGTGCTCGACACCGGCGAGACACCGGATCATCAGCCGTTCCTAGTGATGCAGTTTGTCGAGGGTGTTACGTTGCGCACGCTCATCCACCCCGGCGGGATGGAGTTTCGACAGGCGGCGCGCATTCTCCGCCAGGTAGGACAGGCGCTCAGCGCGGCGCACGACAAGGGCGTGTTTCATCGCGACCTGAAGCCGGAAAACATCATGGTGCAGTCGCTCGGCGAGGGCGAGATTCAAGTCAAGCTCATCGACTTCGGCATCGCCTCCGTGCGCGACTCACAAATAGTTGGCGGCCAGCCCCAGGCGTCCAAGGTGGTCGGCACGCTGGCCTACATGGCCCCTGAGCAAGTGATGGGACAGGCGACCGGGTCGAGCGACATCTACGCGCTCGGCGTAATTGCCTACGAAATGCTAACGGGTCAGCGGCCGGAGACCACGCCACAAGGCCTTGGCGTGAAGCCGCGTCAGATACGCTCCGACATACCCGAGGCAGCGGAAAACACAATCGTGAGGGCGGTCTCCTACCTGCCAGGAGAGCGCCAGGCTCGCCCCCGTGACTTCGGCGAGGAGATCGCCCGCGCGCTCGGCGCCGAGGCATCCATCTCCGCGCCAGTACCAGCCGTTCCGGCAGTAGCAACTCCTTCCTCCTCGCAGGGGCTGGAGACGGCTTACGTGCTGTTCATGGATCTGGTGAGCTACTCAATGCTGCACATGGATCTGCAAAGCCAGCGCATTCAGAAGCTCGGCGAGATCGTGCGCGGCACCGCCGAGTATCGCCGCGCGCAGCAAGCCAACCAGATTATTTCCCTGCCCACCGGGGACGGCATGGCGCTGGTGTTCTTCCAGAACCCTGTCGCGCCGGTGCAGTGCGCCATCGAGGTCGCGCGCGAGCTGAAGAATCATCCCGATCTGCCACTGCGCATGGGCGTGCATTCCGGCCCGGTGTATCGCATCGCCGACATCAACGCGAATTCCAACGTGGCCGGCGGCGGCATCAATTCCGCGCAGCGCGTGATGGACGTGGGTGATGCCGGCCATATCCTGGTATCGAGGACGGTCTCGGAAACCCTCAATCAATTGAGCGAGTGGTCAAAGACCTTGCACGACCTGGGTGAGGCCGAGGTGAAGCACGGCGTGAAGATGCACGTCGTCAATCTGGTTACCGCAGAGGTGGGCAATCCAGAGGTTCCCGAAAAGCTGAAGAAGGCACGCGCGTTGGTGGAGCAGTTGTCATCGGCCCCGGCTCTTCCCGTTCCAGCAGGAAAGGCGAAGGCGTCCGCCGCCATCCCGACCGTCGCGCAACCACACGCTCCTGCCCCTTATCAACAGAACGCGCAGCAGGGCCAGGGCGCGCAGCAGCCCGTGCCCGGTGGTCCCAGCCGCGCGGGAACCTTCCTGGCCGTCGGAGGATCAGCCTTGGTGATTGCCGCTGTCGCGGCGTATCAGTTTGGACTGATCGGCGGCAAAAGCGAGCCGGAGCGGGCAGGCTCAACGGATGGCTCCACGGCTGGCCAGACCTCGCTGCCATCCGATGGGACAGCGTCCTCGCCTGGAGCGGATGGCTCCGTTGCCGGAGCGGCGGGCGGCGCAGGTGGAGGATCAAATTCCGGCGGTGGTGCAGGAGTTGGTGTGGGAGTTGGCGCAGCGGGCGCGGCGGCTTTCCGCGGAGCCGCGGCCTCCGCACAAACCTCCGCACCATCGACGACGAACTCCAGTGGAGCAGTCGCGGCCTCCGCTGCCACATCGCAAGCTTCCTCGACGGGTGCGCCGGGAACCCAGTCAACATTGGCTCCCGTAAGCGCAGCGGCGACGCAATCCGGCTCAACCGGGGCGGCGCCAACCGCGTCCGCAGCATCTTCTGCCGCAGGCAATCAGGCATTGCGTGGGCTGCGCTCAGAGTTGGCCATGCTGGCGGGACGGGCCAATTCCGTGGCCAACAGCATCACGCGCATGGAGCAGCAGCAGGCGCGCCAGGGCGTCGGCATGCGAGGCGACATGGCGGCGGCGCGCGACAGCATGGACTATCTGCTCGGCGAAGCCAAGTCCGCGCTGGCCGAAGGCGATGCCGAATCCGCCAAGCAAAATATGGACCTCGCCGTCCGGCAAATCGAGAAGCTGGAAGACTTCCTGGGCCGCTAAGGGCTTCCTGGGCCGCTGACAACCTGACCAAATCGTCGGCCCTGCCCAAAGTGCAAACGTTCACGGTTCTGACCACTCTGACCAGATTGACAAACCAGGGAATGGGGATTCGGGGTTGGGGTTTCGGGAGGAACTTCAGATCAGCTTTCCCGCCACTCCGCACCCGTCTCGCGCGTCAAATAATCCAAATTGACCAACCTGACCACTCTGCCCACAAATCCCAAAGAATCCAAATTTTCCAATCTGACAAAATTCACGGTTTGTAGGGCGCACAAGTTTTCCAAATCCACCAAATTGCCCAAACTCGCGGTTCCGGCGGCGGCAAGCCTCCGCGTGTTCTCGGCAGTCCCGCGCGCCCCATTTTCCCATTCGCAAAGTGGTTGACAAATTGCCGGAGGGGGGATTTATGGCTACCCCCTGACCGCCGAAATCATCCTGCGACTGTAGCAGTGATGCCGGCATATAAGTGGCGCAGGCATTCTTGCCTGCGGCTTTTAGTGAGGCAGGCATTCCTGCCTGTCGAATTGAAAGCACTGCAAAACCCGCAGGCAGGAATGCCTGCGCCACCACCGCGCGATCTACTTTTTCACAAGAAGTTACGCCGAATACGCGTATAATCAACCGCGAAACGCGCGCGTACCCTTTGAGCATCGCTGATGACCACTTCGCCTGACAACTCACCGGAAACTAACAGCGCGCAACCGAGCGGCACGACCACCTACACCTGGGACTTGGACGACCGGCTGGCGTCAGTGCAACTTCCCGGCGGCGGGCGGGACGGTGGCGTTCAAGTATGATCCGTTCGGGCGGCGCATCCAGACGTTGGGGCCGGGCGGCGTGGTGAACTATGTCTATGACGGGGACAATGTGCTGGAGGAAGTCAGCGCCAGCGGCGCGTTGGTCGCCCGTTATACAATGGGGCTGGGGGTGGATGAGCCTTTGGCCATGCTGCGCGGCGGCGCGACCTATTTCTATGGACAGGATGGGCTGGGCAGCACGACGGCGCTGTTCACCACCAGCGGCGCGATTGCGGCCAGCTACAGCTATGGGGCCTTCGGCAACTTGATCTCGGGCGAGAGCAGCGTGGTGAATCCGTACCGCTACACGGGCCGGGAGTTGGACGCGGAGACGGGGCTGTACTACTACCGCGCCCGCTACTACGACCCCGCCGTGGGCCGCTTCCTCTCCGAAGACCCCCATCGGCTTCGCCGCCGGGAACAACTTCTATAAGTATGTTGCGAACAACCCGACTAACTACATCGATCCGTTCGGTCTTAGCGAGAGGGATGTCCAGTCCATCAAATCTACATTCCGTCGTGTTGTTGACCAGATGACAAACAGTGGGCAGAGGACGGATCCAGGATGGCTGAACAATCTCCTTTCCTCCATGCAGCGCTTGAATCCATGGCGAGACGCCCCGCCCTACCTGGGTTGCGGCGAGCAAGCCGGCCGCTTGTTTCCAGAACTTGACAATGTTCGCTACGATGACCAGTGGCGGTTTGAATGGCAGCAACGGTACTTGCCACCACACCAGTGGCTGGAGGGAAGGTCCAGTAATCCCAATGACCCTGTTCTCGTTATCGATCCCTTTTACAACGAGATTCAGGAAGCCCCGGAAAGGCGGTGATGCCAGTGAAGTCAATCCACTGGGCTATCCTGTTTGCCGCCGCGGGTGCCTTCGTATCCGCCAAACGTGCGATCATCGATCCTCTCGAAGTCACCGGCGTCGCGTTTGTTGGTGGTTTAGTTGGCTACTGTGTGGGATGGGCCGTCACAAAGACGCACGATAAGTAACGTCGAAGTAATACGGAGACGGGCCTGTACGGCTTCCGTTCGGGTGGCGCGCGCGCTACTACGACCCCGCCGTGGGCCGCTTCCTCTCCGAAGACCCCATCGGCTTTGCCGGCGGGATTAACTTCTACGGCTATGTCGGCAACAATCCCGTTCTCTATGTTGATCCATACGGTGAGGCCCTAACGTCTGTGGATGCAACCATGTACCAAGCTATTGCGAGGGGGAAACATTGCGGAGATAGCGATTTTGGTAGAGTCTACAGGTATTGCGCTATCTCCGCAGATGCTGCGCGCTGCACAGTTAGCCATCCAGAACGGAAGTACCACGGCGGGTGGAGCGAAGAGCGCAGTGCAGTTAGCTACGCACCTAAGCAAGTTCGCAGAAGGACTAGATAGGATAAAGGCGCTACAGCAGCAACTAGGAGAGGTCGCCACAAAGGCTAAGCGCGAAATTCTTCCATTGCTGGAGAAGGCTCTGAAGGACAGTAAGAATCATATTAAAGAAATTGAACAAAAGTGGCGTGTGATCTGCGAAATGATATGAGCACAATACAACGGATAGATCGTCTTAGCAAATCGACTCTGGGCCTGTATCCTTCAACCACCGGCGTTGAGGCGATGGCTTCTGCGCTAGGAAAAGTAAGCCCGAGAAGACGACGCGGGCTTCTTGCGAAAGTTAGTGCTCTGCTGCAGCGTGAGGGTTACTGTCGGAACCAAGAGGAGCGCATAGCGGGGGCTAAAGTGTTAGTGGCATTTCTGCCGGAGTCACTGGAGTTGATCGGGAAATACCTTGAGGCTAGAACTGATCAGTGGGACCATGAATTCCATTTTTCGCTGTTTTGCTTTCTAGACGACTCCCAGTTTCTCCCAATTCCGCCAACAACGATAAGGACAATATGCGACCTAGTTGTCGAATATCTGGCGAGCGTTAGACAAGAAACGGCGGCAGCGGCATGGATGGCGGGTCATCTGCTTGGAGACCATTGGAAAGGAAAGGAAGCATTGGAAGGTCTCAAGAATGTAGCTTTGCGCGGTCGATATGCTGCGGGGCGTAAGAGCGCGGTGGGTGGCCTCGAAGAGTGGCTAGCCAAAAGCAATAAGAATGAGAAAGCAGAAATCATCAGAGTGCTGAACCAAATCTCGATTGATGACCACAGCCCCCGAATACGATCTCTTGCGACCAGCATGATTTCAAGGAAGTCGAAGTGATGGTGAGCTCAATTGCATAGTGCCATGGGGCTGGGGGTGGACGAGCCTTTGGCCATGCTGCGCGGCGGCGCGACCTATTTCTATGGACAGGATGGGCTGGGCAGCACGACGGCGCTGTTCACCACCAGCGGCGCGATTGCGGCCAGCTACAGCTATGTGGCCTTCCCGGTGACGCAGCCCGCAGTCAGAGTAACCGCCGCTTAACAGGGTGCGGCCAGAGTAAGTGCGAGTAGGGGAAACAGTTTGACTCACTGCCAAAGACCGTAGTCGTGGCGACTGCGCGGACAGCCTGGCTCCGCCCCGGGCGAGAGCGCCGTTCAGATGGCAGCGCCACCTATTAAAGGACCGGAACTCAACAGGCACCGGAGCTCAACGCTCCAATCAGAGTGCGGATGGAAGCCAGGTCCTAGCGGGCAGTGGAGTCAGATGGCCGAAGTGTCGATTTTACTTGACCAGGAGCAGCCTCTTCATGGAAGGCTGTCCCCTTCTTCAACCAAGCGACTGAAATTCCGCGATGTCTTCCTGTCCATGGCAATTTCTTGCGCTGGATTTTGATCCGTGGCGTAGTCCTTCTGAACTCCAATGCTCTCAAACATGGAATTTCCCTGACTTTCGCGGCCGCCCACCAACACCGGATGGCGGAAGCACCGAATTGGCAATGGGGAGGGATCAGTACGTTACGCCGCGCAATTGCAGGTCGGCGTGGAGCTGGTCGAGCGAGGTGAACACCGCGGCGTCGATGCCTGCGCGGCGGGCGGCGTCCACGTTGTCGGCGAGGTCGTCCACGAAGAAGCATTCCGACGGCGGGCATCCGGCGGCCGCGATGGCGTGTTGGTAGATGCGCGGGTCGGGCTTCATCGCGCCCACGCGAAATGATAAGACGAACTCGTGGAAGTGGCGCAGCATCGGGTAGCGCGCCTCGGCCTGTCCGAAGTGCATGGCGTTGGTGTTGGAGAGCAACACCAGGCGGCGCGACACCGCCAGCGATTCCAGCAGGCTTTCCGGCACCAGCGGATCGGGGGACAAAATCTCGCCCCAGACCGCGCAGAATTTTTCGTAAGTAACCTGCATGTCCAGCAGGCGGCAGGTGGTCTCGAAGAATTCTTCCGAAGTGACTTCGCCCTGCTCATAACGCCGCGGGAGCCCGCTCGTTCCCATGATGCGCTGGACGTCTTGCGGAGAGTGCGGGCAAACCTCCGCCAGTGCCTCGCGGCAACGCCGGAAGTCCACGGGCACCAGCACGTTGCCGAGATCGAACAAGACAGCCTTGATCATGGTGATGGAGAGACCTCACTACGAATCTCGCAAATTTACTCGCATCTGTCCAGCAACTGGCATGGTTCGCGCCAGAGCGGTACGGTGCTGCGCGGCACTGGCGCGAGCCTTAAAAATCAAGGGAAAAGTACAAAATCAAGGGAAAAGTGCAAAAAAAATGCAGGCACGCCCCGGTCTGTGGAAAAAGGTGTGGAAATTGCTGGCTGGGTGGAATTGGAGAAAGAGCATCTTATCGGACATGCAGCAGTTGTCAATAGGGAAAATAAATAAATATAATCTACTTATAATCAGTAATTTGCGGATTATTCATGGGGTGGTGCTCAGGATCGTGCAATGCTTCCGGGGCTTGCTCGTGTTTTGGTTGATGATTTGCACAATTCTGCAGCAGTAAATGGGCCGAAACGGCTGTTTTTTAAGGCTTTCGTGCTCTTCGGGGCACTCTGTTGCCGGTGCCCATTGTTGTAGCGAGGCATTCACAATCCATCATTAATAACTACTCATTTATGTCCGGGAATCGTGTAAATGAAAATTTCTACTGACGCGATTTATTGGACTTGGCGCGATGCTGCAGCCGGCGGCTGGACATGATTTCCGAAGCGCAGGACGAGGGAATGCGGCAGATCAGCCACCACCGTGATCCCTGCCGCGGAGTCTTCGCGGTGCAGGACACGCCCGGCGTCATAGACCTGCGACAGTTCCTTGCCTTCGCTCTGCGTGAATTGCAGCACCACGCGCTTGATGGGATCGGTAGTGAGGGCGCGATCAATCGCCTCGAGTAACTCCTGAATTCCTTCACCGGTGTGCGCCGAGACCAACGCCTGACCGGGTTTTGCTGCCTGTCCGGGAATTGGTGAGAGCTGTGCGCGCTGCTCCCTGCTCAGCAGATCCATCTTATTTCCGATATGCAGCACGGGACTCTCGCTCGCGCCCAGGTCGGACAGCACGTGCATCACCTCCTGCTCCTGTTGCTGACGGAGCGGCGAGGCGCAGTCGGAGACGTGCAGGATCAGTTGCGCGTCGCTGACTTCCTCGAGCGTGGCGCGGAAAGCTTTGATGAGCGAGACGGGCAGATTGCTAATGAATCCCACCGTGTCCGACAGCAGCACACGCCGTCGCGACGGCAGTTCCAGCAGACGGCCCGTAGGGTCCAGCGTGGCGAACATCTGCGGCGAGGCCAGCACCTGCGCCTCGGTTAGCCGGTTGAACAGCGTCGATTTTCCCGCGTTGGTATAGCCCGCCAGCGCCACGGTGGGAATGGGAATGGAGAAGCGCCGCGAGCGGCGTCGCAGGCGCTGCTGGCGCACCGTCTCCAGCGTAGCGGTCAACGTGCGAATGCGTTCGCGGATGCGCCGGCGGTCCACTTCCAGTTGCGTCTCGCCCGGCCCGCGCGTGCCGATGCCGCCGCCGAGGCGCGACATCTCCACACCGCGCCCGGTGAGCCGCGGCAGCAGATAGGTCAGTTGCGCCAGCTCCACCTGCAACTGACCTTCGCGCGTGCGGGCGTGCCGCGCGAAGATGTCCAGGATCAATTGTGTCCGATCGATCGCGCGGCAACTGGTGTGCTTCTCAATATTGCGTTGCTGCGTGGGCGAAAGCTCGTGATCGAAGATGAGCAGATTGGCTTCGAGCGCGACGGCCTGTTCGCGCAATTCGTCCAGCTTGCCGCTGCCGAGCAGCGTGGCCGCGTCCAGACGGTCGCGCGCCTGCAGCATCGTCCCGGCCACCAACGCGCCGGCGCTCAACGTGAGCTGACGCAACTCGTCGAGCGAGTCTTCCGGCTCCATTCCCTCCACGTGGCCCTCGGCGTGAGTGGCTCTCTTCAGGCGCACGCCGATCAGGATGGCGCGCTCCGGTCCGCGAGCGGATCGCTTGGTCAAAGTGGTGTCGGAATCAGTTGGTTGCCGGTGTGCCAGAAAAGTTTAGCCCTCCGCGGGAGTGTTCCCAGACGCCGTGGCTCCAGCAGGATATGAGTTGCCTCCGCCGGCGCTGCTCTGTGCGGTAATCGAGGCGATGGCGTGTTTGAAGACCAGATGGTCCTGATGGTTGGCGTCGAGTATCAACGAAAATTTATCGAAGCTGCGAATCTTGCCGGTGAGTTTCGTTCCGCCCATCAGATACAGCGTCACCAACGCGCGGTCGCGTCGTGCGGTGTTGAGAAACGTGTCCTGAATGTTTTCTGTTTTTTCGGGGACGTGCGGTGCGCTCTTGTGTTCGCTCATGCGCCTATTCTACCGGCGAGTGGAGGGTGGCTGCAACTGAAAGAAATTTCCTCGTTGCGTCCAAAATTGACTCTGCCGGTGGCGTGATACCATTTCAGGTTATGGCCGTCCCCCAAAGACCAGCACATATCTCCTTTAATGGCCTGCGTGAGCTATATCTGCATTTTCAAACTCTATTTCTTAGCGACAAGGAATTGGAGCATGAGATGCAGGCGCATTGCGGATGCAAAATAACAGTTCCGGATCATCATTTTTTCCACATGGTCAAGCTTACTGTTGGTGGTTCCGGTAAACTTTTCATGCCGGAACACAAGCCAATCATTTTGGCTCAGACGGAAGGCTTCGGGCAGTATTCATACGATCCTGTGCGTGCCAAGAACCTTCCTTCTGCCCTTGAAACATTCGCCAACCCTGACTTCGTATACAGGCCCGAAAGGCTGAAAACCGCCGACCGTGTTTTTATCAAGGAGTTTGATTCTTTGCCCTACAAATATACTGTCGCGCTTCTGGGAAAACACAAGGGGTTGCGCATTCTTTTTACAGCGTTTCCATGTAGGAAAAAGGATGTGAAGCGGTGGGCATGTGGCGTGAAGTTGTATCCTTGAAACACAACAGCCACCGCGAACGGTGGCTGCTGTGGATACGCTGCAGGGATTGCACCTGCAATCTTTTTTGGTTAACCAAGCTAACTATGACAAGCAAGCGCTTGCTTGTCAAGTTGCAATCAAACTCGCCCATATCATATTGATAAACATAGCCTTAGTCCTAGCGTCCTGGAGGGGCGTCAGAACACTTCGGGGAAGTAGTAGCTCATCACCGCGTTTTGCGCCATGTCGGAGACCACGATCTCCTTGTGCTTGGGGATCAGGGCGATGCCGCGCGGCTTGATGAGCGTGCTGCTAGGTCCGCGCAGCTTCCAGCGCGGGGCCACGTTGCCGTTGTCGTTGATGTGCCAGACGCCGAGGAATCCGTCGTCGGGATGCAGAGCTTCATGCGTGCCCGCTTGTGCCGCGAGTATCCAGCCCTTCGGCTCGTAGATGGCGGTTTGCGTGATGCGTACGATCTCCGTCTTGTCGCCCTCGATCACGCGCAGCGGCGCGGCGTCGCCCTGGGCTTTGCGGTCGTATGTCAGGAGCACGCCGTACTGCTCGCCCTTCGGTCCGCGCGCTTGCGTGCCGGCCACCAGCAGGTTGCGGATGGTGTCGACGGAGAGCGAGCGGACGCTCTTCAGTTGCGTCATCTTTCCCTGAATCTTGCGTAGCGGAGGAACATCGCCATTGGCCGTGCGTGAATAAACGAGAATCGCGTTGCCGTATTCCGGAACGTAAATTTCATTGTTGACCGCGTCCACTTCCAGGCGATCCGGCCCTTCGAGCTGCGTCTTCGGTCCTTGAATGACGCGGATGGGCGCTTCCTCGCCGTTCGCTCCGCCGCGGAAAACCAGAATCGCGCCGGCGAACGGCTGGCCGACCCACAGCTCGTCGTTCACTTCGTCGTAGCGGATGTCGTGCATGGTGCGTGAGAGCTTGCTGTTCTGTCCAAAGATGAGGCGCGTGGGCGTCGCATTTTCTTTCGCCATCCTGGCGAAGATCGCAATCTGCGGGTGAGCCACTCAGTTGGGTATCAGAATTTCTTCGCGCTTGGTGTCATAGCCGACCGCGCCGGGATTGCCGATGGCCATGGCCATCTTGTCGGCAGGCGCGCTGCGGATGACGCGCGCGGGAGCGGCGTTGCCGTCGGCGGTAATGGAGAACACCGTCGCGCGGTGGTTGCCCATGTTCGATAGCCAGACTTCCTTGTTCTTGGCGTCAAAGAACACGCCGGTGGGCGCCTTGATCTGCGTGCGCGGACCCTTCACCACGCGGGTGGGAGCGGCGTCGCCCGAGTCGGTGGTCTTGAAGACCAGCATGGAGTCGCCCGCGTCATTGGCCACATATATCTCGCCGCGCTCTTCGTCGACAGCCAGTGCTGCGGGCCAGTTGAGTTGCGTCTTGTCGCCGTGAATGATGCGGATGGGAGCCACGTCGCCCTTCGACTTCAGCGGATAGACGGTGATCGATGGCGGCGAGAAGCGGCCCGAGCCGATTACGTCTTCCGTTACCCGGCTGCCGTGGTTGGTAATGAACAGCAGATTGTTTTTCTTGTCGATGGCGATGCCGTGCGGATCGGCCAGCTCGGTCTTGACGCCCTTGATCTCGCGCAGCGGCTTGTCTTCGCCCTCGGCAAATTTGTTGTAGACCACCACGGAGTTCTGATGCTCGACCGTCATGTACAGTTCGATGTCTTCCTCGTCCACGGCGATTCCATAAGTCCCGTGCGGAGTGTGCAGCTTGCGCTTGGGCTTCACGTTGCCCTTGGCCTCGCGCGGGAAGATGACCATCGAATCCTGCGTGTCGTTGTTCACTGAATAAACATCGCCCGTCTTGGGATCAACGTACAGGCCGCAGTTGAACTCCATGCCGGTGTCCAGTCCCTGCACGATGCGCTTCGGCTCGGTCATGGCGGCGTTGGCGGGTGTGTTGTCCATGCGGTTGAACACACGATAGCCGAACAGGTTTTCGTCCTGCATGTAAACTTCGTTGGTGTTCAGGTCGACGGCGATGGCGCTGTAGGTGGGATAAGTATCCTTGATGGTGCGCACCGGCGCGCGGTCGGCGACTTCGGACTTCGCCTCGCGCTCCGCGGTCTGCGCCGCGCGTGTCTGTGCCAGGATCATGGCGGACGGCGACATGCTGGCCGGCATCCACTCGCACATCTCGCCGTTCTCAGGCGCCAGCGGTACGGATGCGACCAACTGCGCCTGGCCGTTGGCGGCGCGCAGAGCATCCACGCCCGACTTGCGTAGCGATTCCGCCTGCGGTCGCATGGAAACCAATGTGGCGACCGTGCCGGCCGAAAGGAAAAAGAGTATGAACCAGGGGCCGAATGGAATCCGGCGACGAATGCGCGACATCATAAAATCTGCCTCCAATAATTTTGCGGACGGAAAATGAATATCTTCACAATGTTACAACAATTAAGCTTCAGATAGGTTTGGAAATTGCCGTGCTGAGGTTAGCAAAGCATTGCCGGAGATGGTCCTGCGGGTGGTGTCCTTTGTCTGTGCCTCTGTGTACCTCTGCGTCCTCTGCGGTTAAGAAAAATCTAAACCACAAAGGACGCAGAGGTACGCGGCAAGACAGACTGAGAATGCCTGCGGCCCGGCGAGTATGAATTGACGACGTCACCGGACTGGGCGACAATGGATTTTGTTGAGACCATGACCGAGACTTCTAACGCCAGGGACTCCTGTGGACTACACTAAACGATTGCCGGGTGACTCCGAGTACGATTTGTGGAGCGAAGTGCGCGGTGGACGGGTGACTCCCGACTCCTCCGAAACCAGTCCTGCTTGCGCGCCCACGCACGAATCTGACGAAGACGATCACTGGCTGGGACGTATCGCGCTGGTCTACGTCGCGCACCCGACGATTCCCAATCTGTTTCACTGCTGTTTCGATTACGCCGAGCCCTGGGACTGGTCGCGCGAGACCGAGCACGTCCCGACCGGCGGCTGGGTGCGCCGGGGAAGCGCCGACGAGCAGCTTCATGTCTAAACCAAAAGCCTGGCTTTCCTGGAGCAGCGGCAAGGACAGCGCCTGGGCGCTGCATTTGACTCGCGCCCAGGCCGATGTCGAGGTGGTCGCGCTGATGACCACGGTGAACACCACTCACGGACGGGTCGCCATGCACGCAGTGCGCGAAGCGCTGCTCGATCAGCAGGCCGCCGCCGCGGGCCTGCCTCTGGTGAAGATTCCGCTGCCGTGGCCCTGTGCAAATGATCGCTATGAAGAAGAGATGACTCGGGCCATGAGCCGAGCGAGTGAAGAAGGGGTGACGCACATCGTGTTCGGCGATCTGTTTCTCGAAGATATCCGGCGCTACCGCGAGGAAAAGCTGGCCCTCTGCGGGATGATGCCGCTGTTTCCGGTCTGGCGGCGCGATACCGCGCGGCTCGCCGATGAGATGATCGCCTCCGGGCTCCGCGCGCATCTCACCTGCGTGGACCCGAAACAGTTGGATGCCCGCTTCGCCGGGCGCCGATTCGATGCCGAGTTGCTGCGCGACCTGCCGCCGGGCGTGGACCCCTGCGGTGAGAATGGCGAGTTCCACACCTTCGTATACGCAGGCCCGATGTTCCGCACCGCATTGGATGTCGAGGTTGGACAGGTTGTCGAGCGCGACGGCTTCGTGTTTGCCGACTTGTTGCCCGGCAAGACCGCAGACGCTGCGCCCGCGGCTGGCGTCGCATAGGAGAGCATCTCGTTGTCTTCAGGCCCATTGACTATCGCACCGGATATGAGCGTCTCGCTCGCGGGGATTCGGCTGCGCAATCCCGTGCTGGCCGCCAGCGGCACGTTTGGCTATGGCCTCGAGTGGGAGTCATTGCTCGACCTAAATAGCCTCGGCGGCTTTGTCACCAAAGGCCTGTCGCGCGAGCCCATGCCCGGCAATCCCCCGCCGCGCCTGGTGGTGATGCCCTCCGGAATGTTGAACTCCATCGGGTTGCAGAACGTCGGCGTGGACGCCTTCATCCGAGAGAAGCTGCCGAAGCTGGCCCGACTGAAGACGGTCGTGATCGCCAATGTCTTCGGCTACGAGATTGAAGACTACGTGGAAGTTGTCCGGCGGCTGGATGGCGCTGACGGCTTGGCCGCATATGAATTGAATCTCTCCTGCCCGAATACCAGCCACGGCGGCATGACCTTCGGCATCGACCCGCAACTCACTGCGGCAGTCATCGCGGCGGTGAAGAAGATCAGCCAGCGGCCAGTGATTGCCAAACTTTCGCCGAATGTTGCCGACATTATTCCTATTGCCAAGGCCGCCGAGTCAGCTGGCGCGGACGCGCTGTCGCTGGTCAATACCGTGCTGGCGAAGCAATCACCGGACACGCCGCGCAGCGCGCGCATTCCCTCCGGTGGCGGTGGACTCTCCGGCCCCGCCATCCACGAAGTCGCGCTGCGCATGGTGAGCGCAGCGGCGAGCACGGTTAGGATTCCCATCATTGGTCTGGGCGGAATCCTCTGCGGAGCCGATGCCGCGGCCTTCATTCGCGCCGGCGCAGTCGCCGTGCAGGTGGGCACAGCGAATTTCTACGACCCGCTGGCAGTGCCGCGCATCGCCCGCGAGTTGCAAGATTATTTCCGAGCGCGTAACAGTGCCGCGCGCGTCAGCAAGCGGACCGATGGAACACAACGCCCGGGACGCTGACGTTTTGGGTATCACGCTGACGTTGTGATTGGCGAGGGAAAAGCGACGGCGTCCGGGAGGTGGGTTTTCCATCGGCCCGCTTGCTGAC